>JBAYQF010000065.1:0-7559 GCA_041677325.1 Methanoculleus sp. | reverse complement strand
TTGCTCGCCTTGCTCCCTGAACTCGAGGCTCCTTCCGCGCCGAGCCGGGCGAGATAGAGTTTGAGCGCCTCACTCCCTTGCGTCTCGGCAAGCGATACGGCATGCCGGAGTTTCATGCACTCGGCATGCAGGGATGCCGCGGTGAACGCTGAAGAATCGCGCAGTCGTATGCGTTGCTGGATCTGGGCATTTAAGGCGTTGAGCGCCCTCATCGAGAGTTTGTCCGGTTTCGGGACGTGGAAGTCGAGCTTTGCGAGCCGGTTAAGGCGCGACTCCACAAGCCCACGGAGGATGGCAAGCGCCGCCTGCAGTTCTTCAGGCAGGTAGACGTCGACATAATGGATCTCGCGCTCATGGATGTAGGGGCGGACATCTTCATCGGTCTCCACCCGGGTCTCAACCGCCTCGATATGCAGGTTGTTGCAGACCTCCTGCACCTTCACCGGATCCCCGCCGGGAGACGCGGTCATCGCGAGCAGCAGGGGGTTTTTTGCCGTGGTGCAGTAGTGCCCGGCGAGGAAGACGTAAGCGTAGTTCCCCACCGCCCGGTGGCACTCATCCACGACCAGCAGCACGACGTCTGCAAGGCTATACCTCCCCGCAAGGCAATCGTTCTTGATCACCTGCGGGGTGGCGAAACAGACCCGGCACGCCTCCCAGGCCCGCGCCCGCTCCTCCGGCGGGGTGTCGCCGGTGAACATGGTAAAATCGGACTCATCCGGCTCGGAACCGTTTCGGATGAGCAGGAACTGTTTGAAGAAGCGGAGGTGCTGCTCGACCAGGGGTTTTGTGGGCGCGAGCATGAGCACCCTCCCCTGCCGGGTGTAGAGGCGGGACGCCGCGACGATGAGCGCGACGGCGGTCTTTCCGAGCCCCGTCGGGAGGACGACCATCGTGTTTGCATCAAGCGCCCGGAGAGCGATGGAGAGCTGGTACCGCCTCTCCTCGATGCTGTCAGGCCGGATCAGTGGATGGGAGACGTAGTTCATACCCTGATTTCACGAAACGTGATGGCGCCCGAGATGAGTGCGGAGAGGATCTCCGGCAGGCGCTCGATCGGCACCCTGACCTGCTCCATGCTGTCGCGATCCCTCACGGTCACAGTGTTATCTTCGAGCGTATCGTAGTCGACGGTGACGGCAAAGGGTGTCCCGACCTCATCCTGCCTCCGGTAACGCCTGCCGATGGCACCGGAGTCATCGTACTGGGTGAGGATGCGGCACTGTGTGAGTCTCTCCGTGATCGCCTGTGCGATACCGTCGAGACCGTCGCGGTTCATCAGCGGGAAGACGGCGGCCTGGATCGGCGCAACCGCCGGCGGGAGCCGGAGCACCTTCCGGATCTCGCCATCGACCTCTTCCTCGGCGTAACTATGCTCGAGAGCGACGTAGATCATCCGATCGATGCCGTATGACGGTTCGATGATGTGGGGCATCACCTCTTCGCCGCGTACCTCGACCTCTTCCTCCCTGACCTGGTAGAGATCCGCGGGGATGAAAAACTCCTCACCGTCGACGGTGACCCGCGCGCCATCCTTTCCTGGTTCGGATGTGGCGAGGGCATCCGCGATCGCCTTCGCCTTGCCGCGATACTGCGGCCCGAGCACCCCCATATCAGCCACGATCCGCCGTTTTACGACACGTTCCGGCTCATCATAGGGCATGAAGACCGTCATCGAGGTTCCTGAGTGCCCTGTATGCGAGCGCAGATCGTAGTTGGTGCGGTCGGCGATGCCGACGATCTCCACCCACCCGAAGCGGCCGGAATAGACCTCGGCGTCCCAGCAGTCCGCTGCATAGTGTGCCCGCTCGTCGATCAGGTGCTGACGGAACCGGAGTTTTGCCGGATCGACGCCGATAGCGGTCAGTATCCGGTGCGTCAGCGCAATGTAGTAAGCGACATACTCGTTCGCGATGACACCCTCATCCACAGCGGCGCGCATCGTCATTGCGGCAGGCTCCTGGCCGCTGAGCTGCCGCTCGATGGTGAGGAGGGGGGCTGCATGGTCTGCGTAGCGGTGGAAGGCAGGGTGATCCTTATGTGCCGGATGGACGAAGATCTCGGCCTCGGCCTGGGTGAACTCCCGCAACCGGATCATGCCCTGGCGGGGGGAGATCTCGTTCCTGTAGGATTTTCCAATCTGGACGGCGCCGAAAGGAAGTTTGTCCCGGTAGAACCGCAGAAGCCGGGAAAAGTCGGTGAATATACCCTGGGCAGTCTCCGGGCGCAGGTAGCCCTTCCGCTGCGAACCCGGGCCGATGGTGGTCTCGAACATAAGGTTGAACGCAAAGACACCCGCCTCTCCCAGGATCTCTTTGCATGACGGGCAGGGGAGCTCATAGAGCGCCGTCTGGAGCGCTTCTGCTGAGAGTGTTCCTGCATTCTCGATGCCGTTCTCTTCTGCGATGTGATCGGCGCGGAGGTATTCGCCGCAGTGCGGGCACTGCACCATCTTGTCGGCAAACTCCTTCACATGGCCGGATGCAATGAAGATCGCTTCGTTTCCGATGGTAGGACATTCTATCTCATAGTAGCCTTCCTGGTAAACGTAGAACGAACGCCAGAGATTCTCGATGTTTCGTTTCAACATCGCTCCGAGAGGGCCGTAATCGATGAATCCGGCAACCGACCCGTATATCTCGGATGAGGGCCAGACGAAACCCCGCCTTCTGGCCACTTCCATGACTTTTTCGTAAATATCGCTCGCTTCGGCCATAGTCTTGCAATACAGTTGAGCGGCGGTGCTAATAAAGAATAGTCTTCGGCCTATACAGGATCACGATCCCGAGAGGTAGGCGGCAGACAGGATGTATTTCCACAGCAGATAGTATCCCGGAAGATATGGCTACATCTACCGAAACGATCCTTCTGTCTTGAGAATTGATATGGTAAAATTTAAATGTTAGCGGTTGTAATGTAGGGAACGTTATGCCCCAAACAGGGTGGGGAACGTATAAATACCGGGTCGCCATGGGTGACCACCAGGACCGGATAGTGGAATATAGAACTGAGAGAGACGGACATGGCTGGAGATACCCGCAAACAACAGCTCCTTGAGCTGTTCACGACCATCACGAACAAGAAGACGATCGTTGAACCGATGAGAAAGGTTCACGGTACGCTCCGGGATCGCGACGCTGTGGAGCGTGAAATTGCCCTGATCATGCGGGAAATCCTCGATCGGGGGTATTTCAAGACCAAACTCGCGCCGCGGCAGCTTGCAAAACTCGTGGTTGCGTACTACGACGGCAAGAACGATACCGAGATCGCAAGGGCGCTTGACGATGAAAAACTGAGTAAGACCGTGGCTCGTGCCCGGGTCCGGCTTAAACTCTTCAGGGAACTCGACTTCAAGATGCCGTTCGATCAGGAAGTGATGACCGAGCTTCTTGAATCGGGAAAGACCATGAAGGAGATCAGCGAGGAACTTGATATAAGCCCCTCGACGCTTCGTGAGTACCGCCACGTGATTGAACAGCAGAAAGACACCACCCTCGATCCATTCCTGGAACGGATCAGGGATGTGATGGAGGATCGCGATCTCTCCGAGATAATGACGCGCGGTGTCGTAAATGATGGTCTCAGCGAAGCGATCGACATCACCGAGGCTATCGATATGGGGGAGTTCTGAAGCCGGTTCGCTTCCCATACCCCACTCAACATTTTTTAACATCCAGAGCAACCTCTTCACCATGAGGTTGACCTGGCTTGGCCACGCATGTTTCTCTCTTGCAGGATCGCAGACGATCCTCATCGATCCCTTCATCCCGGAGGGAGATATTGCTACGGAACCCGATATCGTTGCCGTGACGCATGCCCACGCCGACCACCTGGGTATCGCCGTAGATCTCTCGAAGAAGACGGTCGCCGTCAATGAGGTGGCGAAATACCTGGCAGCAAAAGGCGTACCTGCTGAACCAATGAACCTCGGCGGCACAATCACCGTCGATGGTGTCCGGTTCACGATGACGCCTGCACTCCACTCATCGTGGCTTGAGGATGAAGGGCCGGGATTCTATGGCGGTGTTGCCGCCGGGTTTGTCATCACGATGGATGGCGTCAGCGTCTACCATGCCGGCGATACGGCACTCTTCTCCGACATGCAGCTCATTCGCGACCTTTACCGGCCGGACGTGGCACTCCTTCCAATCGGCGGGCGTTACACGATGGGACCTGAAGAGGCGATGATTGCAGCGCGGTACGTCGGCGCACCGCTCGTGATCCCGATGCACTACGATACCTTCCCTGCGATCCAGCAGAACGCGGAGAACTTCAAGCAGATTATCGAGCGCACAACCTCGATGCGGGTTGCGGTGCTTGCGCCGGGGGAGAGCATCGAGATCAGCCCGAAAAGCAGCGGGAAGTAAAAAATCCCCCCTATCGGCTTTTTTTCTTGAACTCTGGTTCATTGTTCATCACCACCGTCAGGTTCGTCCCACCTCATCCTGCACAAGGTATATGTGGTCTCAAGCCTGGAATGACGCAAGCTCACCGGTCGCCCCGGTGAGAGTATCCAGCGTGAGGTGAAGGAGAATGGAAGAGAAGATGTTTACTCCCGGCGGTATGGACCGCCTTCAGGCACGGAGCGACCGGGAGAATATCCCGTATCCCCGCGGTGATGGAAAGGTCAAATTGGTGAACTCGGAATGGCTGGACCGCCACCTGCACGATGCCGGCCTTACGATCGTCGATGTTCAGCCGAACATACACGACTACATCCAGGAGCATATCCCTGGTGCCGTCTACCTGACGGAAGGCGTCTTGCGGGTGTCCAACCGCGGCTTTCCGGGATCATTCAGCCCGAACGCCTGTATTCAGGAGTCGTTCCGGCGCGCGGGCATCGATGCCGACTCCCCGGTCGTCGTCTACACCGGGAAGGGTGCGTTCTCCGGAGCAGGTGATGGACTCGGGCAGACGATGATGGCCTACACCCTCGCAAAATACGGTCACAATACCGTCTACATCCTCGACGGCGGGATCGATGCATGGAAGAGCGAGGGGCGTGAACTCTCGCAGGACTATCCTGCAGTCGAACCGTCCAATTTCACCATTGAGATCAGGGACGACTATGCCATAGGGCACGAGGAGTTCATGCGGATCAAGGATAATGAAGGTGTGGTCGTGCTCGATGCGCGCCCGCCGGCGTTTTATGGAGGAAAAGGCCCCTGGCGGAAAGCCGGACATATCCCCGGTGCCATCAACCTCCCCTGGAGAAGCCTGATGGCTGAGTCGAACCCGGCGCAGCTCAGATCAAACGAAGAACTCGATATGATCCTGGAGGAGCATGGTGTTGACCGGAGCAAGATGGTCATCTGTTCGTGCGGGACCGGGCGGGAGGCCACGAATGAGTTTGTCCTCTTGAAGTGGCTCTATCTCTACCCGAACGTCCGGCTCCACGAGGGTGCGTTCACTGAATGGGTCACCCATCCTGATAACCCGGTCGTAGAGGGGACGGAGCCCGGAGGAGGAAGCATTGAAGCGGTTCCTGCACGTTAATCCTCAAATTTCCGGGCAACCGTCCAGAACCTTTACTTTTTATATTTTCCAAACCGAAATCATTAAATACTAAAATGTACCAGATAGTCCTAGAGAGATTGGATCCACACTAGACACTTCCCCCCTTGACGTCGTCTTTTCGTGCATCCTCTTCTCTCTAAACCACATTTCTTCCAGGATAACTCCATCATCGGGCCGCCGTTGCGGCTTGAACAGGGAAACGTCGTCGTGACCGCAGATGTTTGGGCTATCTTCTTCTTCCTGTGCCCGGATAACGTTCACGTTCATCCGCACAATCGTACTCTTTGTGGCTGATACTGCCGCCATCATCCCGCCGATGGCGGTATCCGGCCTCGCCCTTGTGCTCCGGCCGATAAGCCTGATCAACTCCGGGCTGCTGGTTGCCGGGCAGATCATCGGGCTGATAGCAGGTGCGCTCGTCATCGTGATATTGCAGAAGATAGAGCCCCGGTCTCCAAAAGAAAGGAATACCGTACGGCGATGCAGGATCGGGTCAACCGTTACAACCATGATATTCTTCACCCTGGATAACGGCGATTATGTGGACGTAGCAGCAGAAGATACCTATTATTTCTCCGCTTCAACGTGCGATCCTTTTTCCGGATAGAGAGCAGAACAATCGACTGCGTGAAATCCTTCACCGGCGATACCATGGTCACACTCATCCCGCTCATCGTTCTCATCATTGTCTTCCTCCTGATCGCGGTCAGAAGGGTCGGGAGTGTGAACCTCCGTATCTGGCAGGTGATGCTCCTCGGTGCGGCGGTTGTCCTTGCGACGGGAACGATCACACCGCTCGATGCACTTGTGTCGATCAACATCGACGTGATGCTCTTCCTCTTCTTTATGTTCGTGCTCGGGGAAGCGCTCGCCTCGAGCGGCTATCTTCATCACCTCTCCTTTTGCCTCTTCTCGCGGGCAGGGTCAGTCCGGCACCTGATCATCTTCATCCTCGTCGGCGCAGGCATCCTCTCGGCGTTCCTGATGAACGATACGCTCGCGGTCGTCGGCACCCCGCTGATGCTCTATTTCGCCCGACGGCACGACATCTCCCCAAAACTCCTGCTGCTCACCCTTGCGTTCGCCATAACGACAGGGAGTGTTGCAAGCCCCATCGGGAACCCGCAGAATCTCCTCATCGCGCTCACGGGCGATGTTGCAAACCCGTTCATCACGTTCCCCCTCTACCTCGCCGTTCCGACGGCAGTTTCCCTTTTGATCGCCTATATCTTTCTTTCTCGGGCATTTCCGGATGAATTCAGATCCATCATTCCTCTGGCGCATCACAGAGAGGCGATCCTCGATCCGGCCCTCGCAGCCCTCGCCCGCCTCTCTCTCATCCTGCTCGTCCTCATGATCGCAGTACGGATAATCGCGGTGACGCTCATTCCGGGTCTCGATATCCCGTTGACCTGGATCGCAGCCGTCGCGGCAGCCCCCATCCTCGCCGGAAGCAGGCGACGGTTCGAGATCCTCCGCAGGATCGACTGGCCGACACTGGCATTCTTCGTCGGCCTCTTCATACTCATGGCAAGCGTCTGGCAGTCCGGATTCTTTCAACCTATCATCGAGGGGGGCTCGCTCGACCTTGACGCCATCCCGGTCATCATTGCAACCGGCATCGTCATCTCCCAGTTCATCTCGAACGTCCCCTTTGTTGCCCTCTTCCTTCCGGCCCTCTCTCAATCGGGGATCTCCACCGCCGGGTTGATGGCACTTGCAGCCGGCAGCACCATCGCCGGGAACATGCTGATCCTTGGTGCGGCCAGCAACGTCATCATCGTCCAGAGCGCGGAGAAAGAGGGCGAAACGCTGACATTTGGTGAGTTCGCACGGATCGGTGTACCCCTCACCCTCGCCCAGGCGGTGGTATATATGATCTGGCTCTCGCTCATCCCGGCGTGAGGAGGGGCTCAGTGGCGGAAAGATTCCATTGACCCCGGTTCCGCATCGAGATCGAGGTAGAGTGAACCGAACCGGAGCGAGGCAACGGCGGCCGGATCAAAGGGTGGGGCGAAGACCTCAACTCGTCTTCCGGGATA
>JBAYQF010000064.1:0-7599 GCA_041677325.1 Methanoculleus sp. | reverse complement strand
CGGATCAGGGCGGCGAAAGGTGTCTTCCCCTCCGCGTAATCGGCCGGATCTCTCTTCTCCCCTTCAGGGGTGATGACGAAGAACTCGTGCTCGATCTCCTTTTTGGGTGCGGCCGCGCCCTCTCCCGGGACGATCGTCCGCGAGAGTTCGGAGAGCGGGTGGCCCTTGCACGAGAGCGAGAAGGCCTTGTACCAGCCGAACGGTGCACGCCTCACGACGAGGTCGTCCGTGCCGGCGAGGGTCTCCTGGATGCCCTTGAGAACCTTCACCGCTGCATCGGGCGATGCGAGGTTGGAGGAGAGGTGGGCATAGGGGTAGATCATGATATTGGTCGTGCCGAGCTGCCGGGCGGTGGAAGCGATCTCGTCCGCCGCCTGCCTGACGGCATCCTCGATGTTCTCCTCGTCGACAGACTCAACCGCGCAGAAGACGGCAAGCGCTTCATCGAGTGCGTCCTTCTGGACCGCATCCTCTTCGGCGACCTTCGTCTTCTTCCGGGCCTCGTATTCAATATGGTCAGAGTGGATCAGAAGAAGTCGCATTGGTAATCCCCAGTTGAATCGTTCAATATCTGTTTTTCTGCTATATAGTGCATGACGCTCGGCGGGCGGGGAGCGCATGCCCCGGGCCGCCGCTCTCGCCGGATTCTCGCCTCACTCCTGTGCACTACGCGCGTTCTCGTGATAGCGGGAGAGGGTCGCCTGCCGCTGGTCCATGTACTTTGCGTCCTGCTTCATGTTGTAAGGGCGCGCGGCGCGGTCCGTGCGGTAGAAGACCAGTTGCCCGATCGGCATCCCGGCGTAGACCTTGACCGGCCGGGCGTTCACGTTGCACATCTCAAGCGTGATCGTCCCCCGGAACCCCGCATCGATCCAGCCTCCCGTCTGGTGGAGCTCGACCCCGAGGCGCGCGATGCTGCTCTTCCCTTCGATGCTCGCTACAACGTCGTCGGGAAGTTCTATCGTCTCCAGGGTCTCGGCAAGGAGGAATTGGCCCGGTGCGAGGACGATCGATTCGGCCGTCATCTCCTCGGTATCCGAACAGACGGTCTCCCTCTCGTAGGGATCGATCACGCTCTCCCCGGGGATGTACCAGACGAAGTGGGAGCCGAGCCTGATATCGAGAGAATTCGGCTGGATCAGGCCGGGTTCAAACGGATCAACCTTGATATGCCCGCGCCTGATGCGGTCTTCTATCTGCCAGTCGACAAGAATCATTCTAATGATTCTCTCCCGCAACCTATTCTTTGTTTTCGAGATGCCACTCAGTCCGGCGCATCAACCCGTGAAGTGTGCTTACCTCGCGGATGGTCAGTTTCGTTCGGCCGAGCACGCGGCGGATCAGGGTCATCGTGTTCTCCCGCTTGAAGTCGGGATGGTCTATCCGTTCGAGGAAATCACCGATGTGCCGGTAGAGCGAGTCCATCTCGACCTGTCCCGCAAGCGGGTAGGTTCCGCGCGGCAGGTTCGCAAGTTCGTAGCAGAGGATGCCCACCGCGTGAGAGAGGTTGAGGATAGGGTAGATCTCCGAGGTCGGTATGGTGCAGATGAGGTTTGCCCGCACAAGTTCGGTGTTTGCAAGCCCCCAGTTCTCCCGTCCGAAGAGGATTGCGACCGTCCCGTCGATATCTGCAACGATCTCCCTGATCTCCGCCGGCGCGTAGTAGGGCATCCGCATCGGGGTGCAGACCGATTTGCTCACTTCTCCGGTCGTCGCGACCACGAAGTCGAACTCCCGGTAGACATCGCCGATGGTCATCCGCCGGGCGCCGTCAAGAACGTCGCGGGCGTGGGCGGCGCGCATGTTCGCATCGTCGCCGAGCGTGCAGGGGTTGACGAGGACCAGCCGGGTGAACCCGAAGTTTTTCATCACCCGGGCTGCAAACCCGACGTTCCCCCCGTAAAGGGGTTCGACCAGGACGATCGAGATCTCAGGCATACCTCACTGTACCGCCCGGACCGTCGCCCGGAGCACATCGATCCCTTCCTCGTAGACCGCGTTCCCCACGACGATTGTGTCGGCATAGCGGCCCATCTCCGCCGCCTGCTCGGCGGAACGGATCCCGCCGCCGTAGTAGAGGGTGGCGTGCTCGATCGCCTCGGCCGCCGCCTGCACGATTGCCGGATCCCCGTAGGTTCCGCTGTACTCGATGTAGACGATCGGGAACCGGAAGTAGCGGTCCGCCATCTCCACGAACGCGGCCACATCCCCGGCCGAGAGGCTGCAGTCCGCCCCCGTCACCCGCCCGACGGCTGAGTTCGGGTTGAGGACGATGTATGCCTCGGGAACCACCATCTCCCAGTTGATGCTCTCTGCCCGGCGCAGCCACGTGTAGTGCTTCCCGACGACCCAGCGGACGTCGTTCGTGTTCAACACGCTCGGCACGAAGAGGTGATCGATCCCTTCGTCGAATATGGCGCAGTCGGGGCTTGCAGGTTCCACCACCAGCGGCAGCCCGTAAGAAGAGACCAGGTCCAGGAGTTCGTGGAGGTTTTCCCGCGTCACGTTCAGCGTGCCCGAGAGCATCAGGGCGTCGGTTCCACTCGTCGCGATCTCCTCGACGGCGCCCTTCGGGAGGCATTTGTCGGGGTCAAGTTTCGTTACGTGTGCCCAGGTCTTCCAGTTTGCGTGCATGGATGTCACTTCAGGTAGCCGATGTAGTCGCGGAGTCTGGCCTTCGGGATGCCGGTGATGGTAGCGATCTCATCGGGATTGGCATCACGGAGCGTAGCGGCGTCATAGATGCCTGCAAGGTAGAGCCTGTCCACGGTCGCCTCACCGATCCCGGGGACCGTGAGGAGTTCCTTTCGCCCGCGCTCAAGGTTCGTTCTGGATAGTTTCGGCGGGGTAGGGCGCCCAAAGTGCTTGCAGACCAGATCCACATGTTTATGTACGGTTTCCGGGTTAATGCCGGTTTTGCTTGCAAGGTAGGGTATGGGGAGGTAACAGAGGTCGTCGGGGCTTGAGACGCCGCCGGCCTGGTACTTCTTCAGGCTGACCGCGGGAACCCCGGCCTCCCGGAGGGTGCGCTCGTTGCAGAGTCCGCGTACCGCATCCAGGATCTCGTTTCCGGTAGCCTCCGGGATCCCGGCCTTCTTGAGCGCTGCAACATCGGAGAGCGAGAGCGCGTGGATATCGCCGATCCCCTGTTCGAGGAGGCTCTTGATGATCTTCGCGTGGCTTCGCCCTTTCCTCGGGGGAACGGTTTTCCGGATGAACTTCCTGAGTTCCGAGCGGCGGCGGAGGATCTCGAGCGCATCCTCAGCCTCGTTTGCGAGCTGCACGACCTCTTTCACATCTCCATCGACGGCCTTCGCTAGGTCTTCGGGCGGCATGCCCGCAACCTCGGAGACCGTGTAGATGTGGTGTGCGTGCAGGCGGTGCATGAGGTCGTCGGTCATCGAGGGCATCATCCGGAGCGCTTCGACGTTCGAGGCGATATGGCTGCAGAGCGGACAGCCGATATCCCACGGGCGGGCGCCCTTCCTGATCAGGCGGACGTGGGAGAGATTGTGCTCCGGGCATGTTGTTTCGACCCGGATAGCCTTGCCCCAGGTGCTGCCGGGCAGACTGATGTTGAACCGGCATTCCGGGTAGCCGGTGCAGCCAATGAACTGGGAGACGCCGATATGCCGGATACGTAGATCGTGGTTGCAGACCGGGCAGGGACCGATGGTATGCTCTTCGGCGGTCTGCTCCATGATCTCGGCGCCGATCTCCGCCTCGTGCGCCTCAAGTTTGTCAAAGACCCGGTGCAGCATCTCACGGGACTCGGTGACGACATCGTCGCGGGAGCGCTGGTTCTGCTTGATGAGCTGCATGTGCTCCTCAAGTGTCCGGGTCATCTCCGGTTCCGTGATCGTCTCGGCGTGGTTGTCGAGCGCATCTATGACCGCCCTGCCGACGAGCGTCGGACGGAGCGGGTTTCCTTCCACGTAGCGGCGGGAAACGAGTTTTCCGATCACCTCGTGCCGCGTGCTCTTCGTCCCGAGGCCGAGTTCTTCCATCACCTGGATGAGCCGGCTCTGGGAGAAGCGTGCCGGCGGTTGCGTCTCCTTCTCTTCGAGGATCACCCTCCTGATCGGCAGCCTCTCCCCGGTGGCGAGCACCGGGAGGATGTTCTCCTTCGCCTCCGAGTAGGGGTAAACCCGGCGCCATCCGTCGTAGAGGAGCCTCCCGCCCGTAGCCCTGTAGGGTTCGCCGGACGCATCGAAGTTGTATCGGGTCGTCGCCCACTTCGCGTCGGGAGAGAGGGTCGCAAGGAACCGCCGCACGACGAGTTCATAGACTTTCCACCGGTCTTGTCCGAGCGCCTCGCGGGCTGCCGTTCCCGTCGGGTGAATCGGCGGGTGGTCGGTGCTCTCCTTCTTGCCCCGGGTCGGGACGGGCCGCCGGTTCTGCTGCACCCAGGCGACATCCTTATCGAAGACCCCTCCCCGGAGTGAATCGAGGATCCCGTTCAGGTTCAGGGATTTCGGGTAGACCGTGTTGTCGGTCCTCGGGTAGGAGATGTACCCGTTCATGTAGAGGTCTTCGGCGATCCGCATCGCATTTGCCGCTGAAAACCCCAGGCGGCTTGCTGCAACGATGAATGTCGTGGTGTCGAGCGGCGTCGGCGCCCGGTCGATCTTCTGCCCCTCGTTCACATCCTTGACGACGAGCGGCTCCTTTGTCCCCGCCTCCGCGGCCAGCGCCGCCTCGTGATCGGTGAACCGCCCGGCGGTGTGCCGTGCCTCGATCGTTACGCTGTCTTTCTCGGTCTCAAGCGAGAGCATCCAGTAGGTCTCCGGGACGAAACTCTCGATCTCACGCTCTCGTTCGACGATCATGGCGAGTGTCGGGCTCTGGACCCGGCCGACGGAGAGGATGTTCGTGCCGCCCCGGCGTGCCGCAAGGCTGATGAACCGGGTGAGCGCCGCCCCCCACATCAGGTCGACCGTCTGGCGAGCCTCGCCGGCGGCCGCGAGATCGAAGTCGAGGTCGGTCAGGTTCTCAAAGGCAGATCGGATCTCCGCCGGGGTTATCGCGGAGAACCGGGCGCGGTTGATCCTGACCGAGGGGTTCACCGCCCGGACGAGCTCGTATGCCTCCTTCCCGATCAGTTCTCCTTCCGTATCGTAGTCGGTCGCGATGGTGACGAGATCCGCCTTCTTCGAGAGTTTCTGGATGAGGTTGACGATCTTCTTCTCGGTCGGCTTCTTGATGATGCCCGCATCGATGAGGCTACGGGGTGTGTGGGTTTCGCTTCGCCAGTTCGTGTAACCGGGCTCGAAATCCACCTCCACCACGTGCCCTTTGAGGCCGACCACCGTCTTCGTGTCGAAGGAGTAGGTGGATACGCTCCCGTCCTTCGTCGCTCTCACTCTCTCGCTGCCGGCGAGGATCTGAGCTATCCGGTTTGCCGATATATTCTTCTCTGCGATGATCAGATGCACTGCGGATTACACCCCGCCTGTATCAATGTATTCGGATACGATACGGCCGAGCTCCCGTGGGTCCGCCCGCCCACGGGTCTCTTTCATCACCTGCCCGACAAGGAAGTTCAGGGCTCCCTTCTTGCCGGCCCGGTAATCTTCGACCGCCTGCGGGTTTGCGGCGACGACCGCCTGCACGATGGGCGTGAAGTCGTCGCCCACCACCCTGGCGAGCCCTTCCCGCTCCACGATCGCGGCGGGAGGCTCGCAGGGCTTGCCTGCGGCGCAGGCGTCGAGCATCTCCCGGAGAATCTGGACGCCGGCCCGGTCGGTGATCGCCTCCGACCGCAGGAGCGCAAGGAGTTCTATGATGCGCTCGGCAGGGACGGCGGCGATGCCCATGTTGCGGTAGTTGAGTTCCCCAAGAAGCGTGTCGGCCACCCAGGTGGCGGCGAGGACGGGTTCGATATGCGCAACGTGCTCGTAGAAGTCGGCGAGTCTCGGGTCACCGGTCAGCGTCCGGGCGTGGTTGAGCGATATGCCGTACTGCGCCATGAACCGGTTCTTCCGGGCGGTGGGAAGTTCGGGAAGGTCGATCCCGGCAAGCCATCCTGTGACGCGGATCGGTCCGAGGTCCGGGTCGGGGAAGTAGCGGTAGTCGTGCGCCTCTTCCTTGCTGCGGGCGGAGGTGGTGATCCCCCGTCCTTCCATGAAGTGCCGGGTCTCCCGCGCCACTTTCTGGCCACGCCGGATCAGGTTTCTCTGCCGGGTCACCTCGAAGGTGAGGGCCTTCTCGACGCCCTTGTAGGAGGATATGTTCTTGACCTCGACCCGTTCGGAGCCTCTCATGGATATGTTTGCATCCACGCGGAGGCCGCCCTCCCGTTCGCCGTCAAAAACGCCGAGATACTCGAGGATCGCCCGGAGCTTGTTCAAGAACCGGCGTGCCTCCTGCGGGGAGCGCATATCGGGTTCGGTGACGATCTCGAGAAGCGGTATGCCGGACCGGTTATAATCGACGAGCGAATACTTCGATCCGCCGCCGATGTGGACGAGTCTGCCCGGATCCTCTTCGAGGTGTGCTCTGGTGATCCGGACGATCTTCTCGTGCCCCTCGTCATCCTCGATCTCGACGGTTCCCTCTACCGCGAGCGGTTTGTCGCTCTGGGTGATCTGGTAGGCCTTTGCGAGATCGGGGTAGAAGTAGTTCTTCCGGGCGAACTCCGACTCTTCCGGGACTCTCATATCAAGGGCTTTTGCCACCTTCAGGCCGTACTCGACCGCTTTTCTGTTCACGCACGGGAGCGCGCCGGGCAGGCCGAGGCAGACCGGGCAGCAGTGGGTGTTCGGCCCGTCGTCCTGGTAGTCCGTCGAGCATCCGCAGAAGAGTTTTGTCGCGGTCGCAAGCTGGACGTGGATCTCAAGGCCGACGATCGTCTCTCCGATATCCGCCGTCATGCCCTCACCTCCTGCTCGTATGTATAGGCAGCATCGACAACGCGTTCATCCTCAAACCGCCTCCCCATGATCTGGAGTCCAACGGGAAGTCCGTCCACCCTGCCGCATGGGACGGATATCGCCGGGATCCCGGCGAGGTTCGCAGGCGCCGTGAGGATATCCGAGAGGTACATCGAGACCGGATCGGTCTTCTCGCCGAGGCGGAAGGCGACCGTCGGCATCGTTGGGCCGGCGATGACGTCTGTTTCTCGAAGGGCTCGTTCGAAGTCCTCCCGGATCTTCCGGCGAGCTGCCTGCGCCTTCGTGTAGTACTCGCCGGCGTAACCGGCCGAGAGGGCGAATGTCCCGAGCATGATCCGGCGCCGGACCTCGGCGCCGAGCAACTCCCGGCGCAGGTCCTGGTAGGCTTCGTGCCAGGACTTCCTGGTGTCGACCGCCGGGCCGTAACGGACGCCGTCGAACCGCGCGAGGTTTGAAGAGGCCTCGCTCGTGCAGATGACGTAGTAGGCGGCGAGCGCATACCGCACCCCGGGGATGCTCACCCTGACGGTCTCGGCGCCGAGCCCTTCGAGGACACCGATGGCGTCGCGGACCTTCTCTGCGACGCGGGGGTCGACGCCTTCGCCGAAGAACTCCTCCGGTATCCCTACCCTGAGCCCTCTGACCCCGGCCACGGGCTGGTGGTCATACGGGCGGTCAAGCATCGTCACGTCGCGGGGATCGTGGT
>JBAYQF010000063.1:0-7655 GCA_041677325.1 Methanoculleus sp. | reverse complement strand
TGACCGCGGTCGCTCTCGGTGCGTTTGCCGTTCTGGTCCTCGGGTTCTCACCGCTCACCGGCCTTCTCCTCGGCGCGGTCGTCTCTTCCACCGATGCGGCGGCGGTCTTCTCCGTCCTCCGTATGGCACGGGCACGCCTGAAGGGTAACCTTCGGCCGTTCCTTGAGTTCGAGTCGGGGAGCAACGACCCCATGGCGATCTTCCTCACCACCGGCATCATCGGCCTGATCCTTACCCCGGGCTCATCGATCCTGATCCTCATCCCGATGTTCGTGCAGCAGATGACCGTCGGCGCCTTGCTCGGCTACGGTATAGGCAGGTTCGTCGTCTGGCTCATCAACCGCCTCAAATTGGAATCCGAAGGGCTCTATCCGGTTCTCAGTCTCTCCATGGTGCTGATGACGTACGGGCTGACCGTCATCGTTGGAGGAAACGGGTTCGTTGCGGTCTATGTCGCCGGTCTCGTCATGGGGAACAGCGTCGTCGTCCACAAAAAGAGCCTGATCCGGTTCCACGACGGGATAGCGTGGTTGATGCAGATCGTGATGTTCCTTGCGCTCGGTTTGCTTGTCTTCCCCTCAGAGCTCGTGCCGGTGATCGTCCCCGGTCTCCTCACCGCCTTCTTCCTGCTCCTGGTAGCCCGGCCGATTGCAGTCCTGATCACGCTGCTTCCCTGGAAGATGCCGATGAACGAGAAGGCCCTGGTCTCCTGGGTGGGGTTGCGGGGCGCCGTCCCGGTCATCCTTGCGACCTACCCCCTTGTAGCGGGAGTACCGGATGCGGATTTGATCTTCAACATCGTCTTCTTCATCGTCCTCGTTTCGGCACTCGTTCACGGAACGTCGATCCCCACGGTCGCGCGGTGGTTCAATCTTGCCGCCCCTCTCTATGAGACGCGCAGCCTTTCGCGTGAGTTCGAGGTCAGTCCCGATGCGCCGAGCGAGTTGCTCGAGCTGGTCATCCCCCAGGGGGCATATGCGGTTGGAAAACAGGTCGTCGATCTCGGACTGCCGAAAGGTGCTCTCATCATCCTGCTGGAGAAGGGTGGAGAGCGCTTTGTCCCGTCCGGCAGCACGACCATCGAGGCCGGGGATACACTCCTCTTCCTGATAGTCGGCAATCTTGCCGAAGCGATCCGCATGCAGCTTCTCGATGGAGGGGCGCCGGGAGATACCCCCGCCGCCTGATGCGCGGGATAGGGCCCGGGGGAGGTGCATGCTCCCTCCCCCTCTTCCACGGTGCGGGAGCGCGGGTCACGCCGCCCGCTTATTGCTCAGGGCGATCTTCTTCATCACCTTCTCCCAGGTGCCTGTTATGAGGAAACTCTCCTCCATGTAACCGATCACCCGCTCGAACTTCTTCATGGGAAAAGCCATCGTCAGGACGTCCACCGGGACGCAGGGCCGTGCCGAGGGGTCGAACATACCGAACACCGCTTTCGGCTCCTCCTTCTGCTGCTCAAGCCAGGGGTAGTAGAAGATCGAACTGCACCCGGCGCCGAAGGGGCATATGACCCCGTTCGGGTCGGGCCGGTCGAAGTTTGCAAGCGTGAAGAGGCCGGAGAGTGCTTCCGGCCGGGCGAAGAAGACGACGGCGTCGGGGTTGTCCGCATCCATGAGGTTGTCCCAGCGTTTGAACGTGATGGTCTTTCCCTTCGTCGGTATCCGGACAGCTTCCCGGTCGAGTTCGTCCACGATCTCGGGCGTCTGCTTGTAGCGTTCCCCCTCGACGACATCGGGTTTTCCGTATGAGAGGAAGAAACGAAAGTCGGGGAACCGCTCGGCGTCATAGCCGAGGTAGAACCTCCCACCGCGGCACCCGATCGAGGTTTCGTCGAAGGCAAGGCTCTTTCCGTTCCGGATCTTCGCAAGATCACAGACGAAGCATCTCCGGCCCTTCGGGGCGGGGGCTTTCGTCACTCCGTCGGTGGGGCCGCCGACCTCGAACGTGATCGGGAGTTCCGTCCCGGGGAAGTAGCGCTCGTGGAGCCGGATGTAGGCATCGCGCAGTGCTGTATCCATACGGCTCAGTTCCAGCGCGGCGGTGATTAATGTTCTGATCCGCCTCCCCGGCACCCTGTATCCTGCCGCTTCAGATTTTCCTCAGCGTATTCCAGCGCATGAGCCTGAGGGCATAGGCTGTTGCACCCCCCATGATCCGGGCGCCGACGGTCTCGTACTCCCTCGCGACCGCGCCAAGATATTCCGGGATAGGGAGGTGCTGAGGGCATACTTTCACGCATTTGCCGCAATTTTTACACAACGACGCATACGCCGGTTCCGCTCCGTCCATCTTTCCCCCGATGCGGAGTTGGTACATCACCTTCGACTGGAGCGCACCCCCGCCGGTGTTGTAGGCTTCGAAGCATCCGGGGATGTTCACGCCCGCAGGGCAGGGCATGCAGTACCGGCATCCGGTGCAGCCCACCCTGTTCAGGCTGTGGTAGGCCTCCGCCGCCCGGCCGACGATCTCAAGTTCCTTCGCGGTGAGAGAGTTCGGGTGGGCTTCGCCGGCGATCCGGATGTTTTCTTCGATATGCCGCTCGTCGTTCATCCCCGAGAGGACTACCGTGACCTCGGGGTGGTTCCAGACCCACCGGAGCGCCCATTCGGCCGGCGTCCTCTTCACGTCGGCGTCGTCCCAGACGGCCTGCACCGGTGCGGGCGGCGGGTCCTTCGCAAGGTAGCCGCCCCTGAGCGGTTCCATGACGACGACGCCGAGCCCAATTGATGCCGCATACATGAGCCCCTCGGTCCCCGCCTGGTTCGTCTCGTCGAGGTAGTTATACTGGATCTGGCAGAAGTCCCAGTCGTAGCCGTCGACGATCTCCTTGAATGCTCCGACGCCGCAGTGCGATGAGAAGCCTGCGTTCACGATCCGGCCGTCCGCCTTCGCCGCATCGAGAAAATCCGCGACGCCGAGATCCTTCATCTTCCTCCAGCCTTCACCGCTTGTGAGGCTGTGGACGAGGTAATAGTCGATATAGTCCGTCTTCAGCGTCCTGAGCTGGAGATCGAGCATCCTATCCATATCTTCTCGGGACGTAACAAGCATATGAGGCAGTTTCGTCGCCAGTTTGACCTTTCCTCGGTAGCCGTCGGCAAGCGCGCGGCCGACCACCTGCTCGCTTCCCGGGTATATCAGCGCGGTGTCGAGGTAGTTTACCCCGTGGTCGACGGCATACCTGATCTGGCGTATCGCCCGTTTTTCGTCGATGCCCATACCCTTCGTCGGCAGCCTCATGCAGCCGAAACCCAGCACCGAGAGGTCGTCGCCGGTCTTCTTCATCGTCCGATACAGCATATCAATATCCCCTCTTTTGAAGAACTGTCATTCTCCCGTCAGCCCCCTCCATATGATCCCGAACGAGGCGTCGATCAACCGGTCCCGATCCAGGTCTCCGCCGGAGTCGATGATCGAACCGACAACTGCGTCGATCGGAGAGCATATGATCGAAAAAGCAACCTCGATCGGCATATCCTCAAGATAGCTGCCCCGGATGATTCCGGCGATCGCCTCGAACGCAGTCGGGGCGTTCTTCAGGATCTCTTTGGGGGGCGGTTTTCTGATAAGATGAGACGAGCAGAACTGTCGGACAAACAGGTACTCGTCGGGGTGCTCGACCCTCCAGAGTATTGCGTTTCACCAGACTCGCCGCATCACCTCTTTGTCTGTCCGCTCTTCGCCGATCCCCCTGACGATCTCCTTCGCCATCCGGCCTTTGATCTCATAATAGGCGAAGTTTATGAGATCCTCCTTCGTCGGGAAGTAGTAAAAGAGCGTCCCGTTCGAGACGCCGGCCTCGCGTGCGATGAGCGATGTGGGGGTGCCGTGGATGCCTCTCTCGGTGAAGAGCCTGACGGCGGTAGCGGCGATGGTGATCTTTTTGTCGTGCCTGTCCTCAGCCATACTGCCTCATTAGAGTGACCGGTCAATCTAGACTGACCAATCACTCTACTGCTCTCCGGGCGGTTAAGGTTTACTGTTTGTGCAGCCCGTTTTGCTCCCGACGCGTTGATCCGCATCCTCGCGCAGACGATCGGGGCAACTCCTCAGGCCGGTCGGGACATCCGGGTCGTGCCGGGCCACGGTGGGGCGAAAAGACGAGATCTATGGGGTGACAAACCAAAAAATATATATTGTCAACCCGGCCATGTTGACATATGTCCCTTCCCGTAAACGATAGGCAGTTTGCGTTCTGGCGCCTTCGGCGAAGCGGCCTCCCCAACGTCCAGATCGCGGACCGCTTCAGTATATCCCGCCAGGCGGTCTCGAAGGCGCTGATCGCCATGGATCGGAGGGTCGAGGAGACGCTTCTTTCGATGGCGCAGGCGAACCAGATCGAGGTGGAACGCCTGAACGCGGAGATCGGCGTCCTCTTCGGGCGTTCGGTTCCCTTCGATGCGGGGGCCATCGTCTTTGTATCGGCGGATCACGGGGTGCAGGTCTGGTACGAGCACGAGGGCGACTGCGGCGCATGCCCCCGGTATACCCACTGCATCGAGCTCCTCTGGGGTTATGCGGACGAACTGGGGATCGCGCTTGAGAAGACCGACGATCCGACCCGTCTGGCCGACGAACTCTTTGCAAAACTCCGGGAGATGGTATGATGCCCATCATGGAGACGATCCGGGCCTATCTCGGGTGGTGCCCCGCAGAGGTGCAGGCGCACCGGCAGATGCAACCGGGGTCCGGCATGCACGGGGACATTCCGGATGACGGCGGCCGGCGCATCGGCAGTATAAGTATGAAGATCGATTTCATCGTTAAAGAAGAGTTTTGGCGCTCGATTGGGGCGGTTTACTGGATATCATTTCTTACCATCGGTTACCTCGTCCTGAGCGGGTACCTTCCGATATCGATCTCCTATGCATTCCCTCTTGCGTTGATACCGACTGTGGCGCACTTTCTCATCATGGTCTGGTATCGGCGCAAGGAAAATCTGGTCGACCCTAATCCCGCAAGCATCCTCCGCCACGCCCTTGGGTTGGGGAGACAGAGTGAGAAAAAAACGGAGCAGAGAAGGGCTATCGTTGAAAAGGCGGTCGATATCGCCCTCCTCGTCATGATCTTCCTGATCTACCTTTATGCATCCCTTGCATACTCCATCAGCCAGGTCTACTGGCTTCCCGTCCTTATCATTGTCGGCATACTTCTAGCGCGGATCATCTTCACCGACGGTGGTGTTCAACGCGTCACCGTTGTGCGATCATTTGTCTTCTACTTCATAGTAGCCGGGATTCTCCTCCTGCGCTACGCGGTGTTAGGATATCCTGTTACTCCCCTTCTCCAGGCAATTGCGCTTGTTGGTATCGTTGCTTTCCCCATCCTCTACATCTGGGAACGGCGACGCACAACGGAGGGAACAGATCGATGATAACCCATGGAACAAGGGGTCTGGTCTGCACTTCCGTCCTGGATACATTTTTGGTGGAAATGGCAGCGGATAGACAAAAAATCCTGGAGATGATGCTATGACTCTCCTGGAGACGCTCCGGGCCTATCTCGGGTGGTGCCCCATGGCAGGATCAATGCGGCCGGAGTTCCCGGTGCGGTATGCGGCGACCGCGGCACCGGGCGGGCGGGAGGGGGCACTTCGGGTCGAACCCGGGTGGTGGAACCGCTACCACAACCAGATCCTCATCGCGGCGCTGGCTGCATCGGCGGCGACAGCAGTGGTTTATTTCCTGATCGGGGATGAGTTGGGGTATCCGGATGTGTGGACGGGCCTTGCCATCGGGGCTGGAGGGGCCCTCGGCTTCCTGCTCGGTCACCGGAAGCAGTATGCACGGGTTGTCGCCGGCGAGTTCATCAGGGAAAACATGACCCAACGGCAGCGCATCATCCGGAACCTGGGCGGGCCAGTGGCCCTCATTCTCTCCGCCGCCATCATGGCGCTTTTTGTTCGGAACGAGATGTTCGGCCAGATCATCGGGTTCATGCTGGCCGTGAGCCTCATTGGGTGGGCTACATACAGCATTACGCTCTTCTGGGAGCGAGGACACTGCACAACCCTGATCGCAGAGAAGGGATCGATGTACACCCTGGATATGGCTGCGGAGGGTGAAAGCGCATGATGATGAAGGTCACCGGGGCGATACGGAGGCTGATGGGCTGGTGCCCCATGGCAGGATCGGTGCGGACGGATCTCGCGCTGCGGACGGCGACGACCGCGGCACCGGGCGGGCAGGATGGGATTTCCCAAGTCTGGCTCGGATGGTGGCATCGCCACCACAACCAGCTGCTCGTCGCGGCGCTGGCCGCATCGGCGGCGACAGCGGCACTCTTTCTCCTGATCGAGGATGCTTCGGGGCACCTCGCCATGTGGACGGGCCTTGCCGTCGGGATAGGAGCGCTCATCGGCTCTCTGCTTAGTTACCGCTCCCGGTATGCGCGGGTTGCCGCCGGTGAGTTCCGCAGGGAGAACATGAGCCGAAGACAGCGCGTTGTCCAGTACCTGAGGGTGCCGACGGCCGCCGTTCTCATCGCCGCCGTTATAGTATATCTTGTCCTGGGCGGGATGTTCGACAGACTTCTCGGGATCATGCTGGGGATGTGTCTCATCTGCTGGGTCTGGTTCGGCCTCACGATCCTCTGGGAGCGGCGGCATCAGGCGATCATGATCGCGGAGTGGGGGTCGGTGTACACCCTGGATACGGCAACGGAGGGCGAACCCGCATGGCGCTGAAGGTCTCCGGGGCGATACGGAGGCTGATGGGCTGGTGTCCCATGGCAGGATCGATACAGCCGGATCTCGCGCTGCGATCGGCAGCAACCGCGGTACCGGGCGGGCAGGATGGGAACCTCCGGGTCGAGCCCGGGTGGTGGCAGCGCTATCACAACCAGCTGCTGGTTGTAGCGGTAGCCTTCTCGGCGGCGGCAGCGGCAGCTTTTCTCCTGATCGAGGACGTCACGGGGTACCCGACCGTGTGGACTGGTCTTGCCATCGGGATAGGAGCGTTCATCGGCTTCCTGCTCGGTTGCCGGAAGCAATATGCCCAAATTGCCGCCGGTGAGTTTCGCAGGGAGAACATGGGTCGGCAATTGCGCATCATCCGACGCCTGAGCACGCCGGTGGCCGCCGTTCTTCTCGTGGCCATTATGGGTTATTTTGTCCTGAGCGGTATGCACGGCTGGATCGTCAGGTTCACGCTGGCCCTGAGCCTTGTCGGCTGGGCTCAATACGGTGTTACGATCTTCTGGGAGCGGCGGCACCGGAAGATCGTGATCGCGGAGAAAGGATCGATGTACACCCTGGATACGGCGATACAGGAGGAGACACTATGGCACTGAGATTTGCTGAGGCATTACGGAGGCTGACGGGCTGGTGCCCGAACGCGGCCGCGGCCGGCAGGCGGTATGCCGCGCTTGAGGTGGAGGTCGAGACGGCGAAAGAAGGCGGCCGGGAGGTGGTGGAAGGTGCACTGGTGGATTACGGCCCGATCGGCACGCCGGGGAGGCTCTTTCTGCTGGTGCTTGCCGGTGCCTCTATCATCTGGATCCTCCTTGTTACGGCTCCAGTGGCTCTCGTTACGGTTCCGACATTCGTTATCCCTCCGGCAGGGGGCCTCCTTCTGCTGGCTATCACACTGGGTTACGCCGCTCTGGAGTTCTATGGAACCGTACGAAGAGCCCGTATCGATATCGCCCGCGAC
>JBAYQF010000062.1:0-7675 GCA_041677325.1 Methanoculleus sp. | reverse complement strand
GGCCAGGATCTGCCCGGTCTCCCACAATGGCCAACCGGAATCACCGGCGATGCTAAAACTATCCGTCCTGTCGACACCATCGACAAGGATCGCAAATTGTCCCCGTGCAAGGGGGTCGCCGCCGTCGTGGGAGAGGGAGAGTACCCCGTTGTCTCCTGTCACGTTACGGATGATCATCGCGGGCGCCGCATCCCCGGGCGGGACGGAAAGGAGCGTCACACCAAGGATTGCCGTCGCTGTCACGAAGATGGCGATGAGCGCCATGACGGCGATGAGATCGGAGGTGGCGGTTTCGGATCTAATCATGGTCATGTCTATCTCTTCCTCTCAGAATGGGTAGTCCTCAGGATCGCTGATGTATTCCTGGATATTCTTGAAGGTGACATCCGTTCCACCACTGGTGACATAGAATCCATCTCGAGCGATGACAACCCCTTCAAAGCTGTTACCACTGAATGTTACGCTTCCTTTTGGAGCAAATAAAACGCCGGTTATTTCGAGCCCTCCCCCCGTAATTGATATGTCGGTGTCATATGCGATGATAATGATGTTAGTTGCTTCGGGTTTCCACCCATCGGAGGTGTAACTGGGGGCGAATATCTTCATGTTGCTTGTCAGAGGCGCTATGGGATCAAGTATATAGTCTTTTTCCTTATACCATGTGGGAGATTTTACAGAGGGGATCTTCAGATCCGGCATGATGAATCCGGGCACTTCTTCCCAGGGGATGCACTTTGCAAGTGTATCAGGGTTGACATTGTTGAGCGGGGTAAGCGTACCTGTGTAGTAGATGTGTGCATCACCTACAAGATAGGTGTCTGACCTCCGTAGCGTAAGATCCCCGTTAACATATACGTTATTATGTATATTGGCGCCCTCCAGGTCACAATTACCATTAACATATACATTGCCGTGGATGTCCCTGTAGCCTGTATTGAGTGTCAGGTCTCCATTGATGTATATATAGCCGGGATCGGTTTCCGACCCTAAACTGGCACTCCCTTTACCCAAAGTAACATCACCATCGATATAAATCCTTGAGACAGCGATAGAAGCACCCTCGTTGAAGGTTGTCGAGTTCAGATTTCCCGTGATAATAATTGTTGCCCCCTGGCCGGCGATGGCATCTCCGTTGTACTTGAGAGCGCTCCCATAGACAAAGACGTTCTCATTGATGACGAAATCAATGAAAGGCACTTCCGGCTCCACCGGCACTTCCGGCTCTTCCGGTTCTCCCGGCACCACCGGATCCGGGTCGAACACTTTCCCTCCCCAAACAAAGGTCGGCTCAGAAAGGATCGTCTCGGTGCCCCTCGATACCACGATCACCCTCTCCGGCACTGGACCGCTGTAGACAAGAGTCTCCCCTATCGACCACATGCCGCCCGGAGGCTCGGTGAACTTATCAGTCACATCTTGAAGTTCGCCTCCGGCACCGGCGTAGATCCGGTACTCCCCCACCTTCAGGGAGTCGCCCCCCTCGTGAGTGAGAGCGAAGTTCCCGCTCCTGTTCCCCGCGACGATGGCCGCGTGGGGGATCTCGTCCGGCTGGGGACTCGAGAGGAAGATAGCCGCCACGATCGCCACGCCGAGGACGGTCAGGCCGACCAGGAGAACGGCCGCGACCACCTCCGAAACACCATCATCACCACAACGCTGTCTCATACCGCTCACTCCATCAGGGATGCCGCGTTGTAGATCGTCACCGTGTAATTCGCTGGGTACATGGTTAGGCGAACATCACCAGTTCCCTCCGGTTGGATGGTGAGCATGGCCTTTCCACTGCCATCATCCGAGGGCAATTTAACGCTATAATCCTCCCACGCTCTTACCCGGACCTCGTCAAATGCCTTTTTCCATGCCCCGACTGTCTTATCATTGCCCTCAACAATCAGGGTAACCTCCTTATAGGGCCCTTTGGGGGAGGACGACACATCCTGGCGCATCCGGGTCTCAATCCTCACCGGCCCCGACCCTGCGATCGTACCTGAGCCCTCAAGGCTGATCAGGGCTACATTAAGGGTGATGTCATCCGCACTCTTTGCAACCACAATCGACGGCCCGACCCGCACCGCCGTCATCTCCCTCTGGGAGAGGAAGATCGCACCACCCTGGTAAGTCCAGGTCTGGTCCACCCAGTAGCGGTTCGACGACCGGTAGGAGAGGCTCCCGAGGGGAAGATCCGATATAAGGGGATCAAGTTCACCTCCTTCTTTCTGGGCAGTAATCGTCAGGTTCGCCCCCCCCTCTTCCACCGAGATCGTCCCCCCCGATCCCACCGGAGTGAGGATCGGGAGCGTGAAGGCACTGCCCCCGGTCGCTCCCGGCCCCGTCCCGAGGTCGAAGGCCGTCGAGAGGAGGACACCTTTCCTGTCATTCACCCAGAGCGAATCGAGAGCAATCTTATAATCCACGAACCTGTCCTTCACATGGTTCATGTGCGCGATCTCCGCCTCCCTTCCCGCCGCCGGGACACCGTAGACCTGGTAGAGCGAGAGCGCTATAACGATCACGGCAAGAATCAGGACAAACCCGACGACCTCCGAGAGACCGTCATCACGCAGGCAGAACGGCATAAGTAGAGTAATTCTCTGCACGGAGCCTATAAGTATTTATTGTTCGCCGACCTGCGCGGTGCGGCAAGAAAACCCGAAACCCCGAATGGCAACGGCTTGCACCCACCCGGCCGCCTCATCCTCTCGCCCCTTCCTGCACCGTCAAACCTTTTCACTTCCGCCACCCATACCTAATACAATCATGCCACAGGATTCGGGAGTATCCCCAACCGGTGAGCAGCACCTCTCCCCGGGCTGCATCCTCTGCCATCAGGGGGCGAAGATGGTCCTCTTCGTGACCGGCAGGTGCCGGCGCACCTGCTGGTACTGCCCGCTCTCGCGCGAGAGGAAGGGGCGGGACGTGGTCTTTGCAAACGAACGGCAGATATCGTCGCCGCATGAGGCCATCGAGGTCGCAGAGAGCATGAGCGCTCTTGGAACCGGCGTCACCGGCGGCGAACCGCTCATCGAACTCGACCGGGTGGTGGAGTACACGACTGCTCTCAAGGAGCATTTCGGCCCCGACCACCAGATCCACCTCTACACCGGCCTTGCACCGGACGAGACCATGCTCCGGCGCCTGCAGGGCCTTGTCGACGAGATCCGGCTCCACCCACCACATGAATCCTGGCCGCGTATCCTCGATACCGACTTCGCCCGCTCCGCCGCCCTCGCCCGGGAGATGGGGTTCCTCATCGGCATCGAGGTGCCGGCGCTCCCGGGACTCAAAGACCTTGCCGCCGCCCTCCCGCTCCTCGACTTCCTGAACATCAACGAACTCGAATGGGGCGAGACCTGTGCCCCCGCCATGCGTGAACGCGGGCTCGAACTCGACGACGGGTTGCACAACGCCGTGCTGGGCGCCCGCGGATGGGCAGAAGCGCTTGCCGGAGACCCGAAAGTCCACTTCTGCTCATCGGTCTTCAAGGACTCCGTCCAGCTACGGGAACGGTTAAAACGGATCGCTGCCAATACTGCGCGTCCGTTCGAGGAGATCACGGATGACGGAACCGTCGTATACGGCGTGTTCGAACCGGAGGGTGAGATCGGCGGGATCCTGGAGGAGTTTGATGAGAACGAATATGCAACCGTTGAAGGGCGGATTGAGATGGCGTGGTGGGTGCTTGCCGAGCACGGGGACAGGTTTTCCGGCAGGAAATACGTCGTCGAACGCTACCCGAACGGCGGCATGGTCGTGGAGGTGACGCCTCTTTAATGCTGCGATCAGGGATTGAACCGCTCTATGCGCGTTACCTGCAGTGGCAGGTAAAGCACGTCCCCCGACACGTCGCGGTGATCCAGGACGGGAACCGCCGGTATGCCCGGGAGCAGGGGCTCGATACATCCATCGGCCACCGGCTCGGCGCGGATGCAACCGAGCAGGTTCTCGACTGGGCGGGCGAACTCGGTGTGCAACACATCACGCTCTACACCTTCTCCACCGAGAACTTCCGGAGAGAGAGCACTGAGCTCGACTCGCTCTTCCTCCTCTTCCGGGAGAAGTTCGCCGCGATTTTGAAGGACAAACGGGTGCACAGGAACCGGATCCGGGTGCAGATGATCGGCGACCGCTCCCTTCTTCCCGACGACCTCCTCGCCGCCATCGATGCGGCGGAGGAGGCGACCCGGGACTACAACAACCACTTCATCAACATCGCGCTTGCCTACGGCGGCCGGAACGAGATCGTGCATGCCGCCCGGTCGATCCTCGATGAGGTCGAGCAGGGCGCCATCGACCCCGCATCCATCGACCCCGCAACCGTTGAAGACCACCTCAACCGGGGTGCGCCCATACCCCCCGTCGACCTGATCATCCGCACCGGGAACGACTGCCGGACATCGAACTTCCTCCCCTGGCTCGCGAACGGCCATGAGTCGGCCGTCTACTTCTGCGCTCCATACTGGCCGGCATTCAGGAAGATCGATTTTCTGCGGGCGATGCGCGTCTACGACCAGCGCATGCGCCTAAAAGAGCGTGCTGCCCGGCGGGTGTGAGGCCGCCGGATCATTTCCCGAACCGGCGCGCTCTCGACTGAAAATCCCGGAGAGCCCTGAGGAAATCCACCTTCCGGAGAAGCGCCCAGTTGACGTCGAGGAAGAAGAGTTCTGAATAAACCGACTGCCAGATGAGGAAGTCCGTCAGGTGGTCGCCGCCGGTCTTGATGACGAGATCGGGTTCATACTTGAAGGTGAGGTACGACTCAAGCAGATCCTCATCGACCGATTCCGGTTCCACCCCGTCTTCGGCCATCCTTCTCACACACCCGGCGATCTCCTCCCGCCCGCTCTTTCCTATCGCCACCGTCACGTCCATGCCCTTGCCGTGGACCTCTTTCTCGTCGCGGTAGTGCAGTGTCAGGTGCGCGACCGAGGATATCTCGCGGATCCGCGGGAGGCACCGTTCCAGCTGAGCGGGATCGGCGGTGCTGATGTGGAACATAGCCCTCTTGATCCCGAGTTCGCGGCACCACCCGGCAGCAAGAGAGAGGTTGTCCGGCGCATCGAGCATATCCTGTCCGGTGATCATGAAGCAGATCTGCTCCGGGAGCGTCCGGAGGTCGCGGAGGAGGATCTTCTCGTAGAGCCGGTAGATCATGACGTCCACTCCAGCAGTGCGGAGAGGGAGAGGGTGTTCAGGATATCGTCCGGGGTGCACCAGCCCCGGCGTGCCAGCATGATGCCGTAGCGCATGTTTGAGAACTCGCAAGCCCGGTGAGCATCGGTTCCTGCAGCAAGTTTCACTCCCATCTCTTTCGCGCGCTTGATATAAATATCATCGAGATCGAGCCTGTGGGGCGACGCATTGATCTCAAGAGCCGTTCCCGTCGCCGCCGCCTGCGTCATAACGCGCTCGAGATCGACGGCATACGGCGGTCTTCGGCCGAGCAAGCGGCCGGTGGGGTGGCCGATGATATCGACGTGCTCGTTCTCCATCGCGGTGAGGATGCGCCGGGTCACGACATCCAGATCCTGAGAAAACCCCGAGTGGACGCTCGCCACCACCACATCGAGGTCGGCGAGAACCCGGTCGGGATAGCCGAGGGTGCCGTCGCTCCTGATGTCCACCTCGCTCCCCGAGAGGAGCCGGCAGTCATGCCGCCGATTGACCCGCTCGATCCCGGTCTGCTGCCGTTCGAGATCCTCCGGCCTCACCCGGGAAGAGTGATCGGTGATCACGATGTACTCATAGCCCCTCGCATCCCCGGCTTCCGCAACATCCTCAAGCGACTGGCGGCCGTCGCTCCACGTGGTGTGGCTATGAAGATCGCCCCGCACATCGGAGAGATCGACGAGGTCGGGGAGGGCATGCCGGAGGGCGAGACCGACCTCGCCCCGGTCCTCGCGAAGTTCCGGCGGGATCGTTTCCATCCCGAGGAACGAAAAGATCTCGTCCTCGCTCGCAAACTCCCGCAACCGCCCGCTCTCAATCTCCACCAGGCCGTCGGGCGTGAGCCGGTAGCCCTGCCCGGCCGCCACCTCGCCGAGCCTCTCCAGGAACCCGGCCGAACCGGTGGCGCAAAGGAGCGCAGAACCGTATCGATTGCTCATGGTGAACCGGACGTCCACCCCGATATCGCCGGAGAAGGCTGAGATCCCATCCCGATCCCCGGTAACGACGATCGCAAGCCTGCCGATAGTGCTCACCCCCCGCCGGTAGCTCCCCGCGACCGTATACCGATCGCCCGGCAGAACGACCGCCACCTCCGCAAGCACTGCATCGGCCTGAGAACGGGTCATCCGATCCGGCATCCGCCGGAACTGCTCGATACCGCGCCGGATCGCCTCTTCCTTCCTTGCCCCAAACCCGGGAAGCGTCCTGAGCCGCCGCCCTCTCACTGCCCGCTCAAGATCGTCCAGGGTCCGGATACCGAGCCGTTCATAGAGGATATGCAGCGTCTTCGGCCCGATGCCGTGGATATCGAGCAGATCGACGACCGATCCAGGTATGATCGCCTGGAGTTCCTGTAACCCCTCAAACGTCCCGGTAGCAGCGATCTCACGGATGTCCCCCGCGATCCTCTCTCCTATCCCGGGGATGCGGGTGAGTTCCTCTTCGCCGAGCCCGGCGACCGGGATGGAGAGGCGGTCGATCTGCCGCGCCGCCCGTTCGTACGCGGCGACCCGGTACCGGTCCTCCCCCGCGATCCCGAGCAGGCTGGCCATGAGCGCAAGCCGTTCGGCAACATCCCGGTTCGTGACCAGCCTCTCCGGGTGTTGTCTCATGATCACCGGTCATCCCCAAAACCATATAGACGTTGGCGATCACGGGGCTCCGGGTTCTCTCCGGGTAAGCACAATCCAAATCCATAAACTTGTGGACGTAAAAGAGATGATGATATGCTTCCTTCCACATGCGAGGATTACCTCGAGGCGGTCCTCACGATCACGGAGAACGGCGGGCAGCCGGCGGCACCTGAGGAGATCGCGGCGGCTCTCGGAACCGGGAGGGAGATCGATGAGACGGTCATCGCCTCCCTGGTCGCAGATGGCTACCTGGAACGGGTCGCAGGCGACACCGTCCGGCTGACCGGGAGGGGATCTGAGATTGCTGCGCAGGTGGCACGGAAACATCGCGTCCTCCAGTGTTTCCTGACAGAGACACTCGGGATCGATGAAGAGATAGCAAGCGAAGAGGCCTGCAGGCTCGAACACGGCATCTCCGACGAGACCATCGAACGCCTCTCCTCCTATATAGATGGCGCCCAGTCTCCACCCCGGCGTGCCAGGTGCTGTCGGGGATGGGAACGGCGTTGCTGCAACCCGGATGATGCCTGCACACTGCTCGACTGCAAGGAAGGCGATACCGTCCGGGTAGCGATGATACAGCGGCCCGGGCGTAACCAGAGGCTCCTCGACCTCGGCATCTTCCCGGGCGAAACCCTACAGATCCGGCGCAAACTCCCGAACCTCTCGGTCGTGGTCCGGGTGAAAGGCTGTGACATCGCGATCAGCCCCGAGATAGCGCGATCGATCCTCGTGGAGTCGTGTCCATGAAATTTGCGCTGATCGGTAACCCCAGCGTCGGCAAATCCCTGATCTTCAACCAGCTCACCGGTCTCGGGGTAGAGGTGAGCAACTACCCCGGGACCACCGTCGAACTGCAACGCGGCAACACCTGC
>JBAYQF010000061.1:0-7893 GCA_041677325.1 Methanoculleus sp. | reverse complement strand
CTCTTGCCGCTCCCGTCGATCCCTTCGATGGTGATCAGCACGGAGAGCCCCTCCGGAGCCACTCGATCGGCACCGTGCCGCGGTGAACGGCCGTCGCTATGATCGCCCCGTCAAACCCGGTCTCATCGAGGAGGTGGATGTCGTCCACCCCGGCAACCCCGCCCCCGTAGAGGAGGCGGCCGGGGTAACATGCCCGCATCTCTTCGAGTTCCTCCCGAACAAGGCCCCGTTCCGTCCCCACGGCACCGATATTGAGGATGATACACCCCTCAAACGAGAATGCCGATGCCCGGGCCAGCATCTCCGAAGGCTTGATGCCCCAGGGGAGCACCCGGTCGCCTTTGACGTCGATGCTGAGGTATCCTGTCCGGTAGGCTGCGAGATCCTCAATCTCCGTTGCCGCGGTCTCGGTGCCGACGATCGGCGTCACTCCTTCGACTGCCGCGCTGTCGGCAGGCGACCGGCAACCCCGGTCGAGGTAGCATCGTTCGACCATCGCGGCACAACGCCGGACGAGGCTGTCCTGCGGTGTCCCGCCCTCGAGGCTTTCGAGGTCGGCGATGTAGAGATACCGGGGCGCGAGAGCGGATAGGTAGGCTTCCGGTTCGGCCGACGGGGCAAGCCCCCAGGTGAGAGGCCGGTAGCCGGCGCGGTCACCGGACTTCCCGTGCACCACGAGACCGTCTGCCAGATCGACTGCAAGAATCAGTTCCATGTCCTCAACGTAATCACTATTAGGGTGAAGGATCATTAATTTCTATGCAATTACTCGTCAGTCCAAGCAGCATTGAGGAGGCAAGAAGCTCGCTTTCCGCTGACATCATCGACGTAAAGAAACCCTCGGAAGGGTCGCTGGGCGCAAATTTCCCCTGGATCATCCAGGGCATCAAGGAGATCGCCGGCAAAAAGCCTGTCAGCGCTGCAATCGGGGACAATGAGTACAAACCGGGAACCGCAGCTCTTTCTGCATACGGTGCCGCGCACGCAGGCGCTGATTACATCAAAGTCGGCCTGATGTTCGACGGGGAAGACCACGCCCGCGAGGTCATCGAAGCGGTAACCACGGCGGTGAAACACGATTTCCCTGAGAAATACGTTGTCATCGCCGCTTATGGCGATTTTGCGCGGATGGGCACGATCTCGCCGTTCGCGATCAGTTCTCTGGCCTCAGACGCCGGGGCGGACATCGCCATGATCGACACCGGTATTAAAGATGGGAAGAGTCTCTTTGAGTTTATGGATGTGGAGACGTTGACCCGGTTCACCACACAGAACCGGGACCTGGGACTTCAGACAGCCCTTGCCGGTTCGTTGAAGTTCGAGGATATCGATGCCCTGAAGCAGATCGACCCCGAGATCATCGGCGTCCGGGGGATGGTCTGCGGAGGCAATCGCTCGATGACGGTCAGGGCAGAACTGGTAGAGAGAGCAATGATGATGCTCAGGTGATGTATGTACACCGAGAAGATGCAGATGGAAACAACGTTTACGTTCGATGATGTGCTGCTTGAGCCGGCCGAATCATGGGTTGAGCCCGACGAGGCCGATGTCAGGTCGCGGTTCTCGCGAAATATCCCCCTGTATATCCCGCTCGTGAGCGCTGCCATGGATACTGTGGCCGAGGCGGTGATGGCGATAACCATGGCCAGAGAGGGTGGCATCGGCGTCATCCACCGGAATATGACCCCCGAGCGCGAGATCGCAGAGGTCAGGACCGTCAAACAGGCCGAGGACCTGATCGAGCGCGAGGTCGTGGCGGTCGGTCCCGAGACCACGGTCACCGATGTCGAGCAGATCATGCGGCAGTATGGTATCGGGGGCGTGCCCGTCATCGAGAACGATAAGGTGATCGGTATTGTTAGCCGGAGGGACATCAGGGCGATTCTCCCGAAGCGCGGCGAGGCACAGATCACCGGCTACATGACGAAGAAGCTGATCACGGCTACCGAAGACATCACGGCGGAGAACGCGCTCGAGACGATGTACGCAAACAAGGTCGAGCGCCTTCCGGTCGTGGATGGGGACGGATGCCTGGTCGGCATCATCACGATGCGGGATATACTCGAAAAACGCCAGTATCCCCGCGCGAACCGTGATGTGAACGGGAAACTCCGGGTCGCCGCTGCGGTAGGGCCCTTCGACTTCAACCGGGCGATGATGCTTGTCGAGGCGGGTGTTGACGCCCTGGTGGTGGATTGCGCCCACGGCCACAACATGAACGTCGTAAAAGCGGTCGGGGAGATCAAGGCGAGCGTCGCCGTCGATGTGGTGGCGGGAAACATCGCGACAAAACAGGCGGCCACAGCCCTTGTCGGGACTATCGACGGGCTGAAGGTAGGTATCGGTCCGGGCTCCATCTGCACGACGAGGATCGTCGCAGGTGTGGGTGTTCCGCAGGTCTCTGCAATCGCAAACGTCGCCGAGGTGGCACACGGAGCCGGTGTGCCGGTGATCGCCGACGGCGGCATCCGCTACTCCGGAGATATCGCGAAGGCGATCGCCGCCGGTGCGGACTGTATCATGGCGGGCAGCCTCTTTGCCGGCACCGATGAGGCGCCGGGGAGGATCACGACGATCAAGGGGCGGCGTTACAAGCAGTACCGCGGGATGGGATCGCTCGGCGTCATGAGCAGCGGCGAGTCGAGCGATCGTTACTTCCAGAAGAAGGAATTCGGGAGAACCAAGTTCGTTCCCGAAGGCGTCGAAGGAGTCACGCCCTACGTAGGGCGGGTCGCAGACGTCATCTACCAGCTTGTCGGCGGCCTGAAGTCTGCAATGGGTTACACCGGTTCAAAAACGGTAAGGGATCTGCAGAAAAACGGTAAATTCCTCAGGATTACATCTGCGGGGTACGGCGAGAGCCATCCGCACAACATCATGATCACCGACGAGGCACCGAATTACCGCCTCTTCGAGTGATATCTTTTTATTGTGAACTCACTAACATTTAGTAAACATGCTCGATAGCAGCGAGGTTTCCCGCCTTCTCGATATCCTGGGAAATCGGAGCCGACGGCGAATAATAGCACTGTTGAGACAAAAACCGTGTTTTGTGACCGAGATCTCCGAGCGCCTGGTGCTCAGTCCGAAAGCGGTGATAGAGCACCTGCAGTTGATGGAGCGCGAGCAGCTCCTTGTATCGTACCAGGATGAACGCAGGCGAAAGTATTACTACCTTTCGCATGACATCAATGTCATCGTAAGCCTGCAAAAGCAGGATGGGGTTACGCTTCCCTCCATTGAAGAAAACCAGCGAACACGCTTTGCACGAAACCTTGAGGTTTTCAGGAGGATGGTTCGGGCTCATGACGAACTTCTGGATAACCTCGAACAACTGGAGCGGGAGATCGAATCGAGATTTGCTGAGATCATGCGTATGCGGGAGGGGTTCGTCACCGACGATGGGGATATCGAGATCGTCCTCGTCCTCTCGCATGCCGACCTGAGCCTTACAGAACTCGAAGAAGTGAGCAGCCTGTCCACGGATGAGCTGAAACAGAGACTGGACAACCTCGTAGACACCGGGGTTGTCGAGCGAATCAACGACCGATACCGGATACGTGGTACACATGGCGAATAACCCATACGACGAGATATTTCGAGACATCGCGCGGTTGATGGAGGAGATCTTAAGCGAGATGGCTCCCTGTGACCCGAAGTTCATCGGGTTCACCATCATCAGTGGAATGCCCGGCGGGGTCCCCCATCCAGATCTTACCGAAGGTGAAGAGGAGGCATCCAGCGTGGAGGTGGTCGAAGGGGACGACTGCATCTACATCACCGCAGCGGCGGACGGCCGGGCGGATGGCGCCCCATATGTCACGTTCCAGGAGGATTCCGTGATCCTCTGCACCGGGGGTGAGGAAGAGCGGGTTATCGATCTCGGTTGCGAGATCGATATACTGCACAGCTTCTATAACGTGCAGCACGGCGTGATCGATGCCGTCTGCAGGAAAAAGATTGCACAGGGCGAGGCCGCCGGGTCCTGACCCCACCACCTTTTGCCGCAGGCTTGAACGAGTCTGTCTCAGCCCTGAAGACCATAATTACAGAGCGTGTGAATATCCAGAGTGTGAACGCCGCCGACCGCCGAGAAGGCGTAGTTCCCGGGTTTTCATCAGGGCATCGCCACGCACCCCCGCCTTTACAGGGGCGCGGGCGGAGTCAGGACTTTACGAAAGGCTATAAGAGTATCACTCCTCATCCGCCCCGAGTTCGTTGAGCGCTTCACGGAGCGCCACACGGACACCATCCGCTGTTTCACCCGCGAGAGCCTCGCGGAGCGCCACGATTGCGTCCTCTCCGCCGATCGCACCGAGCGATCTGGCTGCGCTCCGCCGGGCAAACTCGTTCTCATCGTTTCGCATACGCCCCAGATGCCCGATCGCCCGGGGGTCGCCGAGCAGCCCGAGCCCTTTCGCCGCCATGTAGCGGACATGATCCTTCTCATCGTCGAGCGCGGCGATGAGGGGTGCATACGCCTCGCCGTCGCCGAGCAAACCGAGAGCCTCGGCCGCACGATAGCGCACCTTCCAATCGTCGTTCTGCAGCAAAACGATACAGGCGGGCACGGCGGGTTTTCCAATCGCCACGAGGCCGTGCATCGCCTCCGCCCGCACGACCTTCTCCCGGTCGGAGAGGCGGTTTATCAGGGTCCGTATATTCAAACGGTCGTCCTTAGGTTCAGGAAGTATACTATCCGTCATGGTTCCGTCACTCCCGCGGTATAGACCGGGGCTTACATCACACGTTGAGGCGGCTACGTAATAAGTTCTTAGGGCTGCCGAGCGCAGTGCAGGTGCAGAATATCGGCAGTCCATTTCAGTTGTCAGGCCAGAAATCCGGAAGCATATATGACCAGACTTGCCGAAACAAAGAGACCTATCCCGAGGATGAGCGTTCCCAGAGAATCAAACAGGGTGTCGCCCTCAATCCATTTTCCTGGAGCGTGCATGACACCGGATACCGCATCAAGATATATATATTTTATCTGAGAAATAAAAATAAATTATGTTATATACCTCTTTCGAATACTGATCTCCACTGGATTACCGGCACTACGGATTAGCGGCGGGTCCAGGAGGAATTCGGGCATATCCCGGGAGGATAGCGTCCGCTTTACCGTGGGGAAAACTCTGCTTCGCTGGCACAGGAGAGGTAAAAGAAAGTGACGCCCAGGACGGAATTCGAATCCGTGTCGACGGCGTGACAGGCCGTCATGATAGGCCACTACACTACCTGGGCACTCTATGTTTGGGGGAGATCCCGCCTCCCGGATTCGAACCGGGGACATCGCGGTAGCCGCGCAGTTCGCCCGAAAGCGAAGACCATACTACAGCCGCGCACTCTACCAGTCTGAGTTAAGGCGGGTCTCTGCTCTACTAATGTTAGAGACTGTTGTTATTAAATATTTCGCAGAATCCGCAGGAGGCGATCGGATATGGACATCATCCTTTATATACAACTATGAATAATGGATAGATATGAACCCTACAAACGCTGAGGCACGCAGGAACGCTGAAGCGTACTGCCTTCTTCACCGATAGCCGTGCGAACAAGAACGTCACTGTTTTCGACACCACACTGCGCGACGGTGAACAGACACCGGGGATCTCATTCACACTCGAAGAGAAACTCGGTATTGCTGAACAGCTCTCTGAAATAGGAGTCCACGCCATCGAAGCGGGCTTCCCTGCATCCTCTGATGCCGAACGCGAGATAGTCCGGGCCATCGTGAACCTCGGGCTCTCCGCACAGGTCTGCGGGCTCGCACGATCGCTCCGTGCCGACGTTGATGCGTGCATCGATTGCGGCGTCGGTATGGTCCATGTCTTCATCCCGACATCCGACGTCCAGCGCGAGTACACCATCAGAAAGACTCGCGAGCAGGTCCTCGAGGCCGCCGGCGATATCGTCGCGTATGCGCGCGATCACGTCGACCGGTGCATGTTCTCCGCGATGGACGCGACGAGGACGGATCCCGATTACCTGATAGAGGTATACCGGGCTGCGGTGGATGCCGGAGCGACGATCATCAACGTTCCCGACACGGTCGGCGTGATCACCCCGACGGCCATGAAGCGCCTCATCGAGCGGATCAACCGTGAAGTGAACTGCCCGATCGACGTCCACTGCCACAACGACTTCGGGCTTGCGGTGGCAAACACCATCGCGGCGGTCGAGGCCGGCGCCTCCCAGGTGCAGGTGACGGTGAACGGCATCGGCGAACGGGCCGGTAACGCCGACCTTGCGCAGACGGTGATGGTGCTGTCGTCCATCTACGGTATCGATACCGGCATCCGGACGGAACGGCTCGTCGAGACCTCACGGCTCGTCTCCCGCTACGCAGGGATGAACATCCCGGCCATCCAGCCGGTCGTCGGCGAAAACGCCTTCGCTCACGAGAGCGGGATCCACTCCCACGGCGTCATCACCCGGTCGGACACGTTCGAGCCCGGGATCATGACGCCGGAGATGGTCGGCCACCGGCGCAGGCTGAAACTCGGCAAACACGCCGGGAGGCATGCGGTCAAGCAGATGCTTGCCGAGGCGCACATGGAACCTGTCGATGCGCAGCTCGACGAGATTGTCCTGCGGGTGAAGGAGATCGCCGGAAGGGGCAAGCGGGTGACGGACGCCGACCTCTACGAGATCGCGGGGACCGTCATGCAGATCGCCCCCGACGAGAAGACCCTGGAACTTCAGGACGTCGCCATCATGACCGGCAACCATGTCATCCCGACGGCAAGCGTCAGGGCGACCGTCGACGGGGTAGAGCACACCTTCTCAAGCATCGGCAACGGCCCGGTGGACGCGGCCGTGAAGGCGATCCTCGGGATCATCCCGGCCCCGGTCCACTTAAAGGAGTTCAACATCGAGGCGATCTCCGGAGGCACCGACGCTCTCGGGCACGTCACCATAGCCGTCGAGGATGAACGGGGGCGGGTGTTCGATGCCAGCGCCTCAAGCGACGACATCATCCTCGCATCGGTTGAGGCGGTGATCAACGCGATCAACCTCATCTACCGGGCGCACAAACACGACCACGAACGGGACGTGTGAACAACTCACTCCTTTTTAAAAAGGGTGGTGGATCAGGCGGGGCCGGGAGGCTGCTGTTTTCCTTCCAGCGCTCCCCTGATCTGCGAGGACAGTTGCTCAAACCTGCTCTGCAACGCCTTTTCCTGCTTTTCAAGCGACTTGATGCGGAGATCGAGCGTCTCAATGCGCTCGTTCAAGGAGGCAAGCACCTGTTCCTTGCTCTTCTGCATCATGACGCTGCCGACGCTCGTGAAGACTGCTGCATCTTCGGGGACATCGGCAAGATCCTCGACCGCGCGCCTGGCTTCGCGGATCGTCATCTCATACTGCGCTTTCTGCGATACCACAGTCTGGAGCTGCTGCTGCATCTGCTGAAGCATCGCCAGCTGGTTCTGCACTTTTGGCGGGATGTTTTCCATATTTATCTACTCCTCAGATGGGATGAAGAACGATAACGGTATCTCGAACGGCAGGCAGCAGCCTCGCAGGCCCTCTGCCCTTTCTCTACATGATAGGGGCGTGAAGCCCTTAAAGTGTGAGGGTTCAGCGCCCGGCGCCGACGCCCCTATGCGGATACGCCGGGCGGGACGGCAACCTCCCGCATCTCGACCGCTATGGTGATCAGCCGGAGCCAGGTATTTAAGGCCGCCCTGAGTGCGGGTATATCGGTTGCACTCACATCGAGGATGAGCGTATCGTCACCCTCGAGCCTGATCCGGACAGATGATCGGTCGCCCACATCTCCCATCTCCTGGTAGATGGAGAGGTAAAGGGCGCGGGCATCGGGCGTTGTGAACCGGAAGGCCGCGGTGTGCGTCATGAGGCTACCTTCAGGGTATAGCGCCTTCGCTG
>JBAYQF010000060.1:0-7947 GCA_041677325.1 Methanoculleus sp. | reverse complement strand
TATCCCCCGCGCACCTGCGCCGGGATGTTCACGTTGATGACGTGCGCGTCCGGAGGGAATCCGTTTGCAAGGACCTTTTCACAGATCTCGCGAACCACGCGCTTTGCATCGAAGAACCGGTCGGTGATCCGCGAAGGGTCGTCAAACTTATCGCCCTGATCCTCCACCTGGAGCGAGAAGGCGAGGGACGGCACACCCTGGTTCGCCGCCTCAAGTGCAGCGCCGACAGTCCCCGAGGTCATGATGGACTCGTAGGAGAGGTTTTCGCCGATGTTGATCCCGCTGACAACGAGGTCGGGGTTCAGGCGCAATGCAAACAGTCCGATGATCACGGAGTCGGTCGGTTTCCCACCGACCGAGTATGCCGGCACCCCGTTCATCGTCACCTCTGTTGCGCGGATTGGCTCGAAGATGGAGATAGACCTTCCTACAGCGCTCTGCTGGGTGGCGGGCGCGACTACGGTGACGTCGGCAATCGGCGCAAGCGCGTTGTATGCCGCCCAGAGTCCTGTGGAAGTTATCCCATCGTCGTTCGTGAGCAGAATCTTGGGTTTCATCCTTGTCTATAGGGATGGTTCCCGCGCATCAAAAACCTGCCCGATCGTCAGGGTCAAATCCTCTGTAGCTGACCTCTACTGCAATGAAGGTCTTTCTCGCCGAATACTCTGTATGCAACGATCCCGAGCTTGCACCGGAGGGCGCCGCCATGCTCGCCGCCATAAGCGGGAGTTTCGAGAGGTGCGGTTACGATGTGGTGACCCCCGAGCGCCCCGACTTCGAGGGCGAGATCCGGCGCCTCGCGCCGGGGTGCGATCTCGGGCTGGTCATCGCTCCCGACCACCTGCTCTTCCGATATACGCATATCCTTGAAGGGTTGACCCACAACATCGGATGCGGAAGCATGAACGCGGCAGTCTGCGCAAACAAACAGAGAACGGCAGAGATCCTCTCGCGGAACGGGATAGCCGTTCCCCCCGTTGCCGGGGAGGGGCGGAGGGTCGTCAAACCGGTGGCGGGATGCGGCGCTCTCGGTGTCCGGTTGACGGAGGAGGAGCCGGGAACCGGCGAGTTTGCACAGGCCTATGTCGAGGGCGAAGCGCTGAGCGTGAGCCTCGTGGGGAGCCGGGTGACCGGCAACGTCTGTGAATTCTACTCGGGCGCCCCCCCGCTCCTGCTCGCCGTCAACCGGCAGGAGATCGCTATCGCGGATGATGGGAGGTTCGTCTACCTCGGAGGAGAGACTCCCGTCCATCCTGACCGCGAGGAGGAGATCGTCGGTACCGCTATCCGGGCGATGAACGCCCTCGGGTGCCAGGGATACACCGGGATCGACGTCATTGCCGGGGAGCAGATCTACGTCGTGGATGTCAACCCGCGGCCTACGACCAGCCTCGCCGGCATCGCGGCGGTCATGGAGGAAGAGATCGCCGAGATCCTTGTTACGGCGTCGCACGGCGAGGCGCCGGCGGTGGTGCACCTCTCCGGGAGAGTCCGGTTCGACAAGAATGGGGAGCTCTGCCGGCTATGATCGGGATCGATATCGGTGGTGCGAACCTCAAGATTGTTGACGATACCGGTGTGCATATCCATTACTGTCCACTCTGGCAGGGCGCACCCCTTGTCGATCTCCTCAAACCGTATGCAGGAAGACCTGCTGCCGTGGTCATGAGCGGGGAGCTCGCCGACTGCTTTGCAAGCAAGATGGACGGCATCCGGTGGATCGTCGGAGCGGTCCAGGAAGCCATCCCCGGCGCCGTCTTCTACGGCACCGATGCCCTGTTCCATACCCGGCCGGATCCATCCCTTGCCGCCGCGAACTGGCTGGTCTCGGCCGACTACCTGCGGGAGGACCATGCCGATGCGGTCCTCCTCGACGTGGGGAGCACCACTGCCGACATCATCCCTCTGAACCGTTTTGAGGACCTCAAGGGGCTGACCGATACCCGACGGTTGCAGGAACACTACCTGGTCTACACCGGCATGCTCCGGACGAACGTCGCGACGCTGGTCTCGTCGGTCACGCTCGACGGGACGCCGACCCCGGTGAGTACCGAATATTTCGCCGCGAGCGCAGACGCCCATCTCGTTCTCGGCCACATCTCCCCCGGGGATTATACCTGCCCTGCACCCGACAACGGCGAAAAAACCCCTGAGGCGGCGCTTCGGAGACTTGCCCGGGTAGTTTGTGCCGATCTCGATGAGATCGGGCGAGATGGAGCGTTAACGGTCGCGCGTCGGTTCTGGGATGCCCAGCGGATGCTGATCGCCCGCGCGGTGGAAGATGCAATGGCCCGGAGCGGGGCCGGACGGTTGATCACGGCCGGGATCGGTGCGGACCTCTTTGCCCGCGAACTCAGCGGCACTACGCTTGACGATGTGATTGGGGAGGTTTCGGATGCATTACCGGCATACGCGGTCAGGGAGGTGGCACTACGGCGCGCCGGTGGCGGCTGACCCTTCTCCTGCTCGCGGCGTCGATCGGTATCACGGTTGTATCGCTGGCGCTAGGCTATCTGTTCTTCCTTCTTTTCCTCTTCATCCCGTTGATCCCGTTTCTTGGAAGATCCCCTGCTGTGAAGCGATGTCCCGCCTGTGGATGGGAAACCGCAGGCAACGAGCGCTTCTGCCCCTACGATGGGACGCTGCTCGTGGTTGAGGGTGAGGGTGGCAAGGTTCAGCAGAGAGAGCGGTAACAGGAAACCAAAGAGGTCGGTTGCGGGGATCTCACCAAAGTCGCGTGAGGCATAGTTCCGGATCGTCCCCCGGTCGACGGCGATCCCCATCGCCCGGAGGTGCTGCGCCACCTGGTTGAAGGGCATCTGTTGCGCGAGGAGAAGACAGAGATCGACGATGGGCGCCCCAAGACGGGTCTCGGAGTAGAACGGTGCATCCGCATAGCAGAGGGCGCCGCAGTCCCGGCAGTAAAACCGTTTCACGAAGACCCGGATAGTGCGCTCCTGTCCATCATCAAGCATCACGGCAAACCGTTTTGCCCGCATATCGTGGCCGATCACCTGACCGGAACACGAGGGGCAGACATCAATATCGGTGAATATCACGCCATCCATCGCTGTAAGAGCGCTTCCCACCAGGTCGGCGAGCATCGGCGGTACCAGCACTGTCTTCCTCACAAGAGCAACTCTCCTCTGCAGTTATATGGGAGGGGTACGCATCCACTGATAATAACATCTCCCATTAAACGAGAATCCGGGGCGCGAAGATCGCTATGGGCCGAGAGAGTACCTGGATGATGTGATCTTTCCTGCCCGCCCACATCCCCCCGACTCAGACCTGAAGGCGATCTTGCTCGTGAATACCTGGATGAGCCACCGCCCGGCAGGCGTGGTATACCGGTCAACTCTCTTATGCCGTAACCGGTCTGACACCACCTTATGAGCGCCCTGAGATGCGGGGCCGACATATAGCCCCTGCAACCGAATCGGTCGGTGGTACCTGAGATCGCTACCCTCCCCGGGAAAGAATACTCACGTCACCCACACTTATTCCTCAAAAAGCGATGTGTTAATCACTAGTGTTAAATATTCTAATTGTCTATATAGGTGTATCCGAGGTTTTTACCATGGATCTCAAGTATGTACAAACCACATGCCCGTACTGCGGTACTGGGTGCAGCTTCAATCTCGTCGTGAAGGACGGGAAGGTTGTCGGCACACAACCTTACACCCGCTCTCCGGTCAACGAGGGGAAAGTCTGCCCCAAGGGCACTTATGCTCACGAATTCGTGAACAGCCCGGACCGCCTCACAAAGCCGCTCATCAAGAAGGACGGCAAATTCGTTGAATCGACCTGGGACGAAGCCTACGACCTGATCGCACAGAAGATCAAGTCGTACAAGCCCGACGAGTTCGTGGCTCTCTCATCGGCTCGCGTCTCAAATGAAGAAAACTACCTGATGATGAAGTTCGCCCGCGGCGTCATGAAGTCCCGGCACGTCGACCATTGCGCCCGGCTCTGCCACGCATCCACCGTTGCCGGCCTCGCCGCATCGTTCGGCTCCGGCGCGATGACGAACTCCATCGGCGATATCGCCGAATCGAAGTGCGTCTTCGTCCTCGGGTCAAACACACTCGAACAGCACCCGCTGATTGGGCGGAAGATTGTCCAGGCGAAGCAGAATGGCGCAAAAGTCATCTGCGCCGACCCGCGCTACACCCCGACCGCCCGGCTGGCCGACCTCTACATGCCTTTTGTCTCCGGTACTGATGTCGCTCTCCTGAACTGTATGATGCAGGAGATCATCAAGAACGGCTGGGAAGACAAGGAGTTCGTCGCAAACCGCACGAAGGATTACGATAAACTCAAAGAAGTCGTCATGAAAGAGGACTACAGCCCTGAGAACGTCTCGAAGATCACCGGCATCTCGGTCGAGCAGCTCAAGCAGGCCGCTGAGATATTCGGCACCACGAAACCCGGCGCCATCCTCTACTCGATGGGTATCACCCAGCACACCGTCGGTGTCGACAACGTCCGGTCGGTCGCAAACATCCAGTTGCTCACCGGCAACCTGGGCAAGCCCGGCGCCGGTGTGAACGCGCTGCGTGGCCAGAACAACGTCCAGGGCGCCTGCGACATGGGCGCGCTCCCCGTCGTCTTCACCGGCTACCAGAAGGTCATCGATCCGGCCGCCCACAAGAAGTTCGCCGACGCCTGGGGCTTCCCCGACGGCATATGCGAGCCGAAGAACGGCTACGAGGTCACCGTCATGATGGACGTCCTGACCGACAACCCCGGTGAACTCAAGTGCATGTACGTCATGGGCGAGAACCCGATGATCTCCGACCCGGACATCAACCACGTCCGGCACGCCCTTGAGAGCCTGGAGTTCATGGTCGTCCAGGATATCTTCCTGACCGAGACCGCCGAACTCGCCGACGTCGTTTTACCCGCCGCATGCTACGCGGAGCGGGGCGGTACCCAGACCTCCACCGAACGGCGTGTCCAGATGTGGAGAAAGGCACAGGACCCACCCGGTGAGGCGAAAGAGGACTGGCAGATCATCAGCGAGCTCGCAGCAAAGATGGGCTACGCCGCCCAGTTCCCCTACCAGGACATCGAGGAGATCTTCAACGAGGTCGCCGCCCTCACGCCGTCCTACCACGGCATGAACTACGAGCGGCTCAACAGGCCCGAAGCGCTCCACTGGCCCTGTCCATCCCTGGATCACCCTGGAACCCCGATCCTGCACCGCGAGAAGTTCGCGCACCCTGATGGTATCGGCATCTTCGCCCCGATCGAGTGGAAACCCCCGGCGGAAGTCCCCGATGCGGAATATCCGTTCGTGCTCACGACCGGGCGTATCCTCTGGCACTGGCACACCGGTTCCATGACCCGCCGGTCCGCAACCCTCGACTCCGAGGTACCTACCGGATGGATCGAGATCAACCCTGAGGACGCAAAGGCGCTCGGTATCCAGAACAAGGAGATCGTCCGTGCAACCTCCCGCCGCGGCACTGTGGATGTCCCCGCGAAGGTGACCCCCGACATCATGAAGGGCGTCATGTTCATGCCGTTCCACTTTGCCGAGTGTGCAGCAAACATCCTGACGAACAACGCGCTCGACCCGATCGCAAAGATCCCTGAGTTCAAGGCCTGCGCTGTGAAGGTCGAGAAGATCACGGAGGCCTGAAAATGGCAGCAAAAGGCGATATGATATACGCATGGGCTGCTGATGCCGCCTGCCAGGAGAGAGGCGAGTGCGGTGGAGCGGTCACTGCTCTGCTGACACACGCCCTCTCGTCCGGCATGGTGGACGCCGTCCTTGCCGTCAAGAAAGGGCAGGATATCTACGACGCGGTCCCGGTGCTCATCACCGACCCGGCGGAGATCGCAGAGACGGCAGGCTCGCTCCACTGCGGGACGCTCCTGCTCTCGAAACTGATCAAGCAGTACCTGGACGGCGCTGAGAATATGCGGATCGCCGTGACGGTGAAGGGCTGCGATGCAATGGGCATCTACGAGCTCGCAAAGCGCAAGCAGATCAACCTGGACAACGTCCTGATGATTGGTCTGAACTGCGGCGGATCCGTGAGTCCGGTCTCCGCCCGGAAGATGATCGCCGAGAAGTTCGGTGTCGACCCCGACGATGTCGTCAAGGAAGAGATCGACAAGGGCCAATTCATCATCGTCACGAAGGATGGCCAGCACAAGGGCATCTCGATGGACGAACTCGAGGATGAAGGCTTCGGCCGGCGGTCGAACTGCCGCCGGTGCAAGATGAAGGTCCCGCGCCAGGCCGATCTCGCCTGCGGCAACTGGGGTGTCATCGGTGACAAGGCCGGGAAGGCCACATTCGTTGAGGTCTGTTCCGACAAGGGTGCCGATCTCCTGAACACTGCCGCAAAGGCTGGCGCCGTCGTCACTGAGGCTGCGAATCCGAAGGGTATCGAGATCCGCGGCAAGGTCGAGAACGCGATGCTGAAACTCGGCGACAAGTGGCGGGCGCGCTACTTCGAGGGGCTCGGTGAGGGGAAGGATCGCCTCAAGAAGATCATGGAGGAGACCGGCCGGTGCATCAAGTGCTACGCCTGTATCGAGAGCTGCCCGATCTGTTACTGCGTCGAGTGCAGCACGAAGAAAGGATACCTGGTCGAGCCCGGTCAGGTCCCGCCGCCGTTCATGTTCCACCTGATCCGCTATGCTCATATCGCGGACTCGTGCATCAACTGCGGCCAGTGCGAAGAGCACTGTGCGATGGATATCCCGAACTCGCTCTTCATGCATGCTCTGCAGGTCGATCTCGAGGATATGTTCGGTCACACCCCGGGTGTGGACATGGAACTCCCGGTGCTCGCCCTCGTCGAGGAGCGGGCGGAGAGAAAACGGCTCTCCGATACCGGCAGCGACCAGATCTTCGACATCTTCGAGTGAAGATCTCTTCTCTCTTTTTTAGCGGGTTACGGCACCCGGAATGATTGCAGTATCTCTCGCTCGCAGATTCACATGGATGAGGGAACCAGACGCAATATGCAGTCATGCCCGGTGCCTCGCTAACGCATTTACGATTACACCCCCCGGGAGATCCGACCATCGGCGCCTTTTCCCTGGGAGCCAGGATCAGTAGTGGATAGAGCCTACTGTATCATGTCATCTTATTTTAGAAATTTTTGGCACGTGCTGGAGCGGGCACTCTGGTCTCACACGAGGTGGCCGTTTAGATGCTCCCTTTGCAAACCTTTTCGCAAAGTACAAGGATACTCTGGAAAAGAACCGTGCACGGCTGCCCGCCAATTATACGCCTGAGCACTGCCCCCGCCCCTCCTGGGCGGGGGAGGAGCGCGAAGCGCGGGTGGGGTGGGGGCTACACAGCTCGCTACGGGATGGATTTTCATCACCACCGGGGCTGGGGATTAAGGATGTGATAGACGACAATATGATGATAGATTTAGGCGGCAACAGCCACTAGGAGAAAAAGGGAGGTTGTCCGGTTCATGGAACTGTATGAGAGAGCGGGGGGATTGCACTCTGGTCGAAGAAGATCTCCTCATACCCGTCCGGGAACCGGACTGTTGTCTGGTCGGGGGAGAAATCGGCCTGGACCAACGGTGCAAACCAGTACTCGTCGAGGATTGCCTGGGCGCCAGTGAGGTCGAGGCCCGGTGTCGAGTAGGTCTTCCCATCGCCGGTATCACGGACCGTTGCAAACTTCGTGGCTGAGAACACGGAGACATCGCTCCTGGCCGAGGTCACTATCACGGGAACACCAAGCGCTCTCTCGAGTGCGGATTTCAGTTCCTTGGCCGGATCGGCGATCTTGAAGAAGACGGCAACCCTCTCGATCCAGGAGAGGGTGTAGTTGAATGTGATGTCTGCGCTTGCATCCTCGTTCACGGTTATCTGAAGGCGGTCGGCGCTGAAAGCTGTTGCTGGAGCTACGACGGCTGCCATGAGCAGGAGCAAGGCGACCAGAATTTCGCGTTTCATTTCTGT
>JBAYQF010000059.1:0-7952 GCA_041677325.1 Methanoculleus sp. | reverse complement strand
CTCGGCAAACGCCTTCGCATGAGTTCCCGGCGGATCGCCTCCCCCGGCGACGCCGAGCATCGCGAGACACTCGTGCTGGGTATCGACCCCGGTCCCGCCGCCGACCGTCCCGACGGGAAGCGACGAGAGGGTGACCGAGACGTAGACCCCGCCGTCCACCCGGTCGACGGTGGTGATCGCGGTGCTCCCCTCGACGACGTGGGCGGGGTCCTGCCCGCAAGCGATGAACGTGGCGGCGACGACGTTTGCCGCATGGGCGTTGAACCCGAACGAGGCCGCCCGCGCCGAACCCACCAGGTTTTTTCGGTAGTTGGCCTCGATGAGTGTCTCCGTATCAGTTTTTAAGAGTTCGACGACCATCGCGTCGGTGAGCCGCACGCCCGCGACCACGGTCTTCCCCCTGCCCCTGACCAGGTTGATCGCCGCCGGTTTCTTGTCGGTACACATGTTCCCGGACGTGGCGATAAGGCGGGCACCGGTCTCCCGCTCGATCAGTTCGCCGACCTTCTGGCCCGCGATCGTCACCATATTCATCCCCATGGCGTCCTTCGTGTCGAACTCGAGCCGGACATAGACGCTTGTGCCGGCGACGTAGGTGACGGCCTCGATAAACTCACCGTGCTTTGTGGTGCTCTCTGCAACCTCGCGGATCTCTTTGGCGTGGCTCTCGACCCAGGCCGCCACATCCCGGGCGTGCGGGACGTCGCGTGCGGCGAAGACCGGTGCCCGGGTCATGCCGTCGCGCATGATCCGGACGTCCGCCCCCCCTGCCCGTGTGATGAGCGAACACCCGCGGTTCACCGAGGCGACGAGCGCTCCTTCGGTCGTCGCGAGCGGGAGGTAGTATGACCCGTCGGCATACTCGCCCTTCACCCGGAGCGGCCCCGCAACGCCGAGCGGGACCTGGACGGTGCCGATCATGTTCTCGATGTTGCGCTTCACGACCCGGTCGATCCCGATGGAAAACGCCCCGACCGCAGGGAGGGCGGCGCCGGTCTCCCCCTCGATGAACGCCCGGCGCACCCTGACGGCCTCCTCGGGGGGGAGCTCCTTTTCGAGCGCGTAGAGTTTGAGAGACCCGTCTCTCAGCCTCTCGATATACTCATCCATGAATAAGTATGAGAGTTCATATCTAAAGATGGCTGGTGGTCGACGTGGGAGAAGAGCAGTGGTGCCTTGCGGTGCCGAGACGAGAGGCTGAAGGGAGGCGGCGGCAACTGCTTGAAGAAGGTCTCCTCGACCGGCGGTACCGTCCCCGGCCGGAGGGGGATGCCGTCCTCCTCCCGGTGACGGAGGAGGTCCCGGGCGCCGTCCGGCGTGAGTTCGAGGCGGTGCCCGAACAGGTCGACCTCCCGCGCCACGAACTCGTCGGCGGGATAGCGATCATGCAGGAGGACGATCCCGCGGGTGCAGAGCGGCTGCTCGCCTCCCGCCCCTCTCTTCACACCGTCCTCTTCCCGACGACCGCCGTCGAGGGGGAGTACCGCACCCGCCGGTTCGCCGTCCTCGCCGGCGCCCCCACCACCCGCACCCGGGTGACTGAGTACGGGCACTCTTTCGACGTCGATCTCGCCCACGCCTACTTCTCCGCCCGGCTCTCGACCGAACGGCAGAGGGTTCTCGAGGCGATGAAGGAGGGGGAGCGGGTGCTCGATATGTTTGCAGGCGTCGGGCCGTTTGCGATCACCCTCGCCCGGAAGGCAGGAGTCGTCGTCGCGGCCGACCTCAACCCCGCCGCCGTCCACCTCCTGATCGAGAATGTCGCGCTCAACCGGGCAAAAAACGTCATCCCGATGCTCGCGGATGCTGCAAACCTCCCCCGGCTCGGTTTTTCTCCCTTCGACCGGATCGTGATGAACCTCCCCATGGCGGCACCGAACTTCCTCCCGGCGGCGGTCGCCCTCTGCCGAAATGGCGGGACGATCCACCTCTACGCATTACAGGAAGAGGAGGGAGCGTGCCTCCCCCGGATCCGCGAGGTCACGCGGGGCGAGGTTGTCGAGCGGCAGGTCAGGACCTACTCGCCGGGGAAGTGGCACGCGGTGTATGACATCACCGTGGAAAAATAGGCTCTCGTGTGGAGGTATAGGTGATGGCGATGCAGGCCGCCATCAGCCCCGAAAAAATGATTATTCCACCGGCACGAACTTCGTGCCGTAGTGGATGGTTCCGCTCTCGCCGTCCGCCGCAATCCGGCGGAAGACGCCTTTGACCCGCATCCCGATCTTCGCTTCCTCCGGTGTGCAGACGACCTGGGTGGTGAGCCTCGGCCCCTCGTCGAGTTCGACGATCGCAAGGACGTAGGGGGTGGTGTTCTCAAACTGATCGCTCGCCGACCGGATCACCGTGTAGGTGACGACCGATCCCTCGCCGTTGAACTGGTGGTCGACGATATTGCCGCTCCGCCGGCAGTCGGGGCAGAGCGACCGGGGCGGGAAGAAGTAGCGCCCGCAGTTCGTACACTCTGTCCCGACAAGGTTATACCGCTGCGGGATCTTTCTCCAGAACCTTGATACCGACATTCTTTACACCCCCAGGATGTGCACGACGACCGTTGCACCGGTGCCGCCGACGTTATGCGTCATTCCAACCTCCGCATCCACCTGCCTGCCCGTGGCCTCGCCACGGAGCTGGCTGACGACTTCGCAGATCTGCTTGACTCCGGTCGCGCCGACCGGGTGGCCGCAGGCCTTCAGGCCGCCGCTCGGGTTCACGGGGATATCGCCATTGAGCGCGGTCGCACCCTCTGCGGTGAGTCTCCCCGCTTCGCCCTTCTTGCAGAACCCGAGATCCTCGATTGCGCAGATCTCCGCGATCGTGAAGCAGTCGTGGACCTCGACCAGGTCGATGTCCCTGTTGGTGAGGCCGGAGCGTGCAAACGCCCGCTTCCCCGCCGCGACGGTGGCATCCAGGGTCGAGATGTCGCGCCGGTCGTGCAGAGCAATGGTGTCGCTCGCCTGGGCGCTCGCTAGCACCCGCACGGGAGAGTCGGTGAACTCCCGGGCGCGTTCGAGCGGCACCACCACGACCGCCGCCGCACCATCGGTGATCGGCGAGCAGTCGAAGAGCCGCAGCGGGTCGGCGACCATCGTGGAGTTCAGGACCGTATCGATCGTTATCCGGTTCCGGAACTGTGCGATCGGGTTATTAGCGCCGTTCTCGTGGTTCTTCACCGCGACCGCGGCAAGCTGCTCGCGGGTGAGCGGGTAGCGGTTCATGTAGTCGTTTGCAATCATCGCGTAGAGGCCGGGGAAAGTCGCCCCGGTGAACCCCTCCCACTCACGGTCCGCGGCGCTCGCGAGCATATCCACGCTCGCCCCGGTCCCGACGTCGGTCATCTTCTCGACACCCGCCGCAACGACGATATCCTCCATGCCGCTCGCGACCGCGATGACCGCCTGCCGGAAGGCAAGCCCGCCGGAGGCGCAGGCCGCCTCCACACGGGTCGAAGGGACGTTGTTGCTCGCAAGTCCCGCAAAATCCGCGATCAGGGCGCCGATGTGCTCTTGCTCGACGAATCGGCCGGCACTCATGTTCCCCACGTAGAGGGCGTCGATCTTCTCGCCCGATATACCGGCATCTTCAAGCGCAAGGCTTCCTGCCGTAACAAAGAGGTCGCGGAACGAGGTGCTCCAGCGCTCCCCGAACTCCGTGCACCCGATTCCGATTACTGCTACGTCTCTCATCTCTGCATCACGATCTTTCCTTTGTGTTTGGCATACAGTGCGTAGTCGAGATAGATCGGGTTCGCGAGGAGTTTCTCCACGCTCGGCGCCGCCGCCCGGCTGAACCCGGCGGACTCGATGGCGTCGGTCACCGTGATGTCGAACGCATCGCTTCCCGCTCCAGACCCGAACGAGGTGACGAAGATCCTCTCACCGGGTTTCGCGACGTCGAGTGTCGCGGCAAGACCGATCATCGATGAGCCCGAGTAGGTGTTCCCGAGTCTCGGCACGACGAGGCCGGGCCGGATCTGGGCGTCGGTAAACCCGAGCAGTTTTGCCACCCGCTGCGGGAACTTTGCGTTCGGCTGGTGGAAGACGGCGTAGTCGTAGTCCTTCGGTTCTGTCTTCATGGCATCGAGCATCAGCTGCGCTGCGCCCTGGACGTGTTTGAAGTAACCGGGGTCGCCGGTGAACCGTCCGCCGTGACGGGGGTAGTTCTGCCCTTCGCGCCGCCAGAAGTCGGGCGTATCGGTGGTGAACGAGCAGGTGTGGTTGAGCTCGGCGATGACGTCATCGTTCCCGATGACGAACGCGGCCCCGCCGGCGGCGGCCGTGTACTCGAGCGCGTCACCCGGAGCGCCCTGTGCTACGTCGGCGCCGATGGCGATCCCGAACGGGATCATACCGCTCTTGACCATGCCCATGCAGGTCTGGATGCCAGCCGTTCCCGCCTTGCACGCGAACTCGTAGTCGGCGGCGGTCATGTTCGGGGTCGCCCCGATCGCCTCGCCGACCGTGCAGGCCGTGGGCTTGACCGCGTAGGGGTGCGACTCGCTCCCTACATAGATGGCGCCGATTGCTTCGGTGTCGACGGTTCTTCGCCGGAGGGCGGCACGGGCCGCCTCAACGGCGATCGTTGCGGTATCCTCATCGAGATCGGGGACGGATTTCTCAAAGACCCCGAGACCCCTGGTGAGGTCGCTTGCATTGGCTCCCCATACCCGCGCGATCTCCGGGATCTTTATCCGGTGTCGCGGGATGTAGACGCCGTATGAGTAGATGCCTACCATAGTTTTCCTCGTAGTGAACTGATGATCGTCTCGACGTCCATCTGCGTACAGAGTACGGTGATCCGGTCGCGCTCCGCGAGACCCGGGATCAGCGGGTGCACCTCATCCGGGCTGATGCCCTGCAGAACCACGCAACGCGGCTTGAAGGGCGTGACCCGGATCGCCACCATGGGCGACTTCCCGGTTGAGACCTCGGTGAAGATGAGGGCACGCTCCGTGCTCCAGCCGTATATGCGGTTGAACTCGCTCGAAGAGAGCTGGAGGATCGCATTGAGGCTGTTGATCACGGTATACCCGTAGACGGTCTGGTCCACCGGGCCGCAGAGCGTCGTGGCATCGATGACTCCGGCAAAGTCGGAGAGAGCCACGGGAGATGCGTACTCGTGGATGTCGTAGATGACGTCTTCGTCGAACTCGCTGTACAGAATTTTTGCAAATTTTTTGATGAACCGGCCGCCGTTATCCTCGTCGATCGAGAGGATCGTGTCGACGATCTTACCGACGATCGCGGTTCCCGGACTCTTTCGCCGTCCGCTTTCGTAGTCGCTGATAACTGAGGGAGAGACCTCCAATCGTTCGGCAAGCACACCCGGTGGGATGTCGAAGCTCTGCCGCCACTTCTTCAAGGCCTGACCCGGTGAGTCCGAGAGCGTGATTTCTCCTGCCATCTTCTCGGCAAGTTGATGCCGCACCCCGGATTTCATGAGATGAATGTCAGCGCCCCGACTTAAATAATTAGCGTATCGCACTTCGACATTTCACGAAGTCAGGGGTAGGAGTCAGGGGTAGGAGATCGTTACGCAACCCGTATATAGTATGCATCTCAATTCTGATATGATGGTTGAAGCGGAAGACCTGCAGTCATTAAAGACGATCGCCCTGTTCGGCGGGTGCCGGGGCCCGATATGGCTCTCGTCGCAGTCGCTTGGAAACGCTCTGGATATCAGCCCCCAGACCGCCTCCCGACGGCTTATCGCGCTTGAGCGTCAGCAGTTCGTCGTCCGGTCGATGAAACCCGACGGCCAGTACGTCGCCGTCACCCGCGAGGGTGAGCAGGCATTGAGGCGGGAGTATGCGGATTACGCCCGTATCTTCAACCCGGATCAGAAGCAGTACACCCTGACCGGGGTGGTGATCAGCGGGCTCGGAGAGGGGCGTTACTACATGAGCCTCCCCCATTACAAGGAGCAGTTCGGCAGCTGCCTCGGGTTTGAACCCTTCCCCGGAACCCTGAACATCAGGCTCGATGCGGCAAGCATCCAGGTTCGCAAGCACCTGGATCATGCCGGGTGGATCGAGATACCCGGGTTTACCGCCGATGACCGGACGTTCGGCGGTGCACTGGTCATTCCCTGCCGGATACGGGGCTACCGGTGCGCGATCGTCGAGCCTTCCCGCACCCACTACCCCGAGGACATCATCGAGGTCATCGCCGGATGCGAACTCCGTAACGTCCTGAACCTGAACGATAACGATACGATTGAGGTGGAGATTACCCATGATTGATGCAGCAATAGATGCCCTTGCACGGGGCGAGTTTGTCCTGCTCTACGATTTTGACAACCGCGAGCGCGAGACGGATTTTGCGATCCGCTCGGATGCCGTTACGCCCGCGCATATCCGCCAGATGCGTAAAGACGGCGGCGGCCTGATCTGTACGGCGGTGCACCCTGAGGCGGCAAAGCAGCTCGGCCTCCCGTTCGCGCACGAAGTCCTGCAGGCCTGCAGCCTCGTCGAGAAGGACGGCGAGGTTCCGTACGACCGGAAGAACCATTCGTCCTTCTCCCTCTGGGTCAACCACCGTGAGACCTTTACCGGGATCACGGATCGTGACCGCGCCCTGACGGTCACGGCAATCGCCGAAGAGGTGAAGCGGTCGCTCAACGGCGGCGGTCACAACTTCGCCGCACATTTCCGAACACCGGGGCATATGGCGCTCCTCCGCGCCGCCGACCGTTTGCTCGATGAGCGGCGGGGGCAGACCGAGCTCTCGATCGCGCTTGCCGCCATGGCCGATGTCACCCCGGCGGTCACGATCTGTGAGATGCTGGACGATGAGACGGGGTTTGCCCTCTCAAAGGAGGGTGCGATGGCGTATGCGAAGAAGCACGGGCTCATCTTTGTCGAGGGGCAAGAGGTCCTCGACCGCTGGGAATCCCGGAGATCCGCCTGACCGTTATGTTACCTTCCATAACCTCCTCCTGAAAATACCCTCCCGGGATCATTTTTACACATCCCCCCGTAGCGGGCGGGAGTCTACACAGGTTCTCTTGCCCCGCCCGAAAACCGCTTTCTTCACTCATTTCCAAAAATAATATATACAATTGTACGGTACCATAACTCGGATGAAAAAAGACGCCGTCGCATATCTGAATACGAGAAAGAAGGGGGATTTCATAGCGCAAAAGAGTGAGGTTGAGGATTACTGCAAATACCGGTTCCGGGTCACCGAATACTTTCACGACCACCGGGCAAACGCGACGCCCCCTGTGAAGAGAGAGAACTTTCTTGAGATGCTGGACTACTGTGCCGTGAACGACTGCCGCGACATCATCATATACGATCTTGCCGATCTTGCCAGAAACATGGATGCCGGGATTGCGACTCTCAAGGCGTTGAACGATGAATATACGGTTTACTGCGTGAATAACGACTTTTTTGGTTTCCAGAACGATCCTGAAGGGAGGAAGGAGGCGATCGGTAACTTCCTCGGGTACATGGAGCAGTATCGCGAGAGTACCCGAAAGACCGCCCCGACCGTCTCGAAGAAGGTAAAAAAGGGCGACGGGCGCCCCATCGGGAGACCGAGGGTGCTCAGCGACGGGCAGGTCGAGGCCCTCCTCACGGTCCGGCAGACCGGGACGAGCATCAGCCAGATATGCCGGATGTTCGACGTCAGCAGGAGCACGGTCAGCAAGATTCTCGCGGATTACCCCGAACTGAAGGGGGAGTGGAAGGGGGAACGGCAGAAGGCTGAGGAGTGATCCGGGTTTGATCCCCCGACTCTTTTCGTGATTGCGTACCCCGTTAGAACCCCAAAAAAGGGCGTATGGGTCTTTCTCGGCCAGCGCCGGAAGGGGTGGGGACTACAAAGGGAGAACCTTACAGAGTAGAGACTGGGGGGCTGCTCCCTCCTCCCCGTCGGCCCCATCCCTGGTGGCGATACCCCCACGATCCACTGTATGAAAAGATGCCGGGAGAAAAAGGTGAAGTTTCG
>JBAYQF010000058.1:0-8022 GCA_041677325.1 Methanoculleus sp. | reverse complement strand
GGATCGTCATCACGCCGAGCCACTTGACGTTGCTGCTGTAACCGCTGCCCTTGACGGAGAACCCGTCCAGGGTCACGTACTCGCGGTCGACGTTGATGCGTCCGTCACGGGTGAAGATAAGTTCCGTTGCATCCGGACCCTGCCCGGAGAGCGTCGTCCCCGCCGGCGGTACGATGACACCGGCGCAGTTGAACGTCCCATCCGTTAGGACGACGGTACCGCCATCGGGCAGCGCAGCAAGCGCCGCCTGGATCTCGACCTGATCATCGATCCCATCACAGACATAGTCTGCCTGGTCCTTCGACAGTCCGATGCTATCGCTTGCAGCCACGGTGAGCGTGACCGGGGTTGCAGATTCGGCTGCACTGACCGGTGAGATCGCCGGGATGATAAGGCAACACATCAGCAGTGCTGCAGCCAGTCTCAGTATATTCTGTCTGTCTATCATGCCATTCAGCCTCTCTGTGAGGTATCACTACCGTCTTTCAATAACGATATAAATATTTTATTATTGAAATAAAATCCCTCTGAGGGTGTTATCGCCAATATAAGATGCAATGTCACGATAAGTTGGCAGAATATTGCAGTATACCAGAGATCGATCTTTACAAAAAGATATTATGTAATCAACTGAATTAAAATCGAAGGACATAAATAATCGCGCTTTTCGAGACCCCTCACCGCTGCCGACCAATTACAGAACACTTCCATCCGGGGCGGATGGAGATATGATCTCATGCGCCGGCGCAGTATGGACTTTTTTCGCCACGATATAGAGCAATACCGTGAAGTGATGCAGGTTTCATGCCGTTTGCAGACATGAGGTTTCACGGGGGGTTGAGGTAGCAGAACGACCACGAAGACGGCACCTTCAGATGACCGGCGCCCGGGTGGGCGCCGCCGGACTTACGTGCACCCCGGAAGGGTTCATCCGCCCAACAACGCTCCGTAGCGCAACCACTATATAGGGCATACTCATAGAGTGAGCCGCTATGCGAGTGGCATGCCTGACATTCTGGTTCTATGACTACACCATCCAGATGGTAAACGAACTTGCCCGGCATACCGATGTGCTCCTCCTCCTCCCCGACTACAGGTCGGAAGAGTATGTAGAGAGCATCGACCCGGCCGTTAAGGTCCATATCTTCGACTACTCGCAGCACGCCGGGAGGTTGGGCCCGTCGTGCTACCCGATGCTCAAGGGTATCGTCTCCGCGATCGATGCCTTCGAGCCCGACGTCGTCCACTTCCAGGTGAACAACCCCCTGCTCTGCCCACTCCTCCTGATGCTCCGGAAGTACCCGCTTGTGGCGACGTTTCACGATATCGAGCCCCATCCGGGTGAAGATCGCCTCCTTGACGCGGGTTCGCTCCTCTACCGGCTCACCCTCTTCGTATCAAGGGTCATGCCCGACCGGATCTTCGTCCACGGGAAGGCTCTCAGGGACACCCTGGTGAAGAACTACCGCGTTCCGGAAGAGAACGTGCACGTCATCCCCATCGGTGAGCACGAGGTGGCGCCGTTTATGGCATTTGAGCAGGAAGGCCTGGAACCCGACGGTCGCCGGGTACTCTTCTTCGGCCGCATTCACCGCTACAAAGGGCTCGATTACCTGATCCAGGCTGAACCGCTCATAACCCGGGAGATCCCGGGCGCCCGGATCGTCATAGCAGGAACAGGCGAAGACTTCAGCAGGTACGAGAAGGCGATGGCCGGACGGGATGCATTCGAGGTCTACAACTACCGGATACCTTACGAGGAAGGCGCCCGACTCTTTCAGCAGGCGAGCATCGTGGCGCTCCCATACCTCGAAGCATCCCAGAGCGGAGTCATACCGACCGCATACGGGTTCCGGCGGCCGGTGGTGGCGACAGATGTAGGGAGCCTCCCCGAGATCGTCGATGATGGAGAGACCGGGTACATCGTGCCGCCGCGGGACCCGGAGGCTCTGGCAACCGCCATCGTCCGCCTGTTGAGGGATCCGGGGGCATGTCGCCGCATGGGAGAGCAGGGATATGTGAAACTGAAGACGGATATGGCCTGGCCGACGATAGTGCGATCGCTCCTTGCGGTCTACGGCGAACTGGCATCCACCCGGGGAAGGGATGGTGTTCCCGCAAGTGATATGCCTGCTGATGCCGCTCCCGCCGCCGTGAAGGAGCAGTGACCGGATCACCACCCGGGAGCAGGGTTCGGGCCGGCATAACACATTAATAGGTTGATCGGGGAGAAAGTGCACTGATGCAGCACACAGCCTGCCGGATACCGCCGGAGAGAAGGGCCAGATGCCCATGCACATAACCGACCGGGAACAGAACATGGGTATCACACACCTGCTGGATCCATTCAGGATGAATGATTGGAATAACAGAACATTCTTCTGGGTATTCCAGGCAATCCAGATCATCTTTCTCGGGGTGGTCACACTCGATCTCGCCGGGCATTACGTGCCGATCGCAAGGGAAGCCCTGGCGTTCCTTTACCTCACCTTCCTCCCCGGAATCCTCGTGCTGAAAGCGCTCAGGCTCCACGATCTCGGCGCCATCGAGACGGTGCTCTACTCCGCAGGGCTGAGCCTCGTGGTCGTCATGCTCACCGGCCTTGCAGCCAACTTCGTGTATCCGCTTCTTGGGTATACACAACCGTTCTCGTTTGCGATCCTCCTCCTCACGCTCGTCGTCGTCATGCAGGTCCTGCTCTATCTCGCGCTCACACAAGATTCCGGGCGCACCGGCAAGAGTCCGGGACTGACCATCCCCGCCTCTCCGGCAGTGCCGTTCCTGATACTGCTCCCATTCCTTGCGATCATCGGGACGTATGTGCGCGATGCTTACCACATGGTCACGATCCTCTTCCTGCTCCTTGCCCTCATCGCCATCATCGGTCTCGCAGTCGGGTTCGATCGCCTCATCCCGAAGTCCTGCTACCCGCTCGGGGTATACGCCATCGCTCTGGCGCTCCTCTACCACACCGCGCTGATATCGGGATATGTCTGGGGCTACGATATCCACCATGAACTTCACCTCGTAAACGGCGTACTGACATCGGGAATCTGGGACATGACCATCCCATACAACACAAACGGGATGCTCTCCGTTGTTGCGCTCGTCCCCGCCTACTCACTCATATGTAATATGGACCCCGTCTGGGTCTTCAAGATCCTCTACCCGCTCCTCTTTGCGCTCGTGCCGCTCGGCCTGTACCGGGCAATCGAGAAACAGACGGATGCAAGGATCGGGTTCCTCTCGGCCTTCTTCTTCATCTCATTCTTCACGTTCTATACGGAGATGCTCTCCCTCGCCCGCCAGCAGATCGCCGAACTCTTTCTCGCGCTGACCATCCTGGTCATGATCGACAAGACTATGGATAGGGGCAGACAGGCGTTTCTCATGGTCGTTTTCGCATTTGCCATGATCGTCTCACACTACGGCCTCTCTTACATCTACCTCGCCGCGCTCATCCCGGCATGGCTGCTGCTCGCCATTCCTGAACGCCTGCGATCCCGGCTCCCCGAGAGGGTTGCCCGGGGTGCAGCCCTCCTGGAACCGGACATCCTTGCACCGGCGGGAAGCAGGGGAAAGGCGACGGTGAGGACGCTTATCCTCCCCTACATCCTCATATCTGCCGCCCTTGCCTACTTCTGGTACTCGACGGTCGCCGAAGGCACGGCACTCGCTACCGTAACCGATATCGGGGACAAGATATGGAATACCCTCTTCAGCAGCACATTCAACCCGAAAACCGCCCAGGGGATGCACATCCTCACCAGCCAGTCGGTGACGCCCCTGCACAGCCTTGCAAAGGTCATCCATATCGTCACCCAGGCCCTCATCGCCGTGGGGTTGCTTGCAACCCTCAGAAAACGCGAACGGTGGCGTATCGCGCCCGAGTATCTTGCCATATCCCTTGTCTTCCTGCTCGTCAACATAGCCGCCATCGCCGTCCCGTTCTTCGCAAGCTCGCTCAACACCAGCAGGCTCTATCATATCACCCTGATCTTCCTTGCACCGTTTGCCATCATCGGCGGGATAGCACTGTACGAGAGGTTGACCGGGTGGATACATGCCGCCGGGGATGCCCCGTTCATGGGAACGGCGCACCAGGCACTATCGGTCTTCTTCGTCATATTCTTCCTCTTCAACAGCGGGTTCCTCTACCAGGTCATGGACGACGACCCGACATCGATGGCGCTCGACACCGGTGGCGATAAACCGGTTTTCAACGGCAGGGAGGTGCAGGGAGCGATATGGCTCTTTTCAGAGGGGAATAAACGACCGATCTACGTCGACGGCACGCGCTGGTGGCTCTTGCAGGGGTTCAACCCGGATACTCAGCGATACGTTCCGGCAGATGCATCGCTGCTGGAGCCCAACTCCTACCTCTACTTCGGCACGTACAACCTCGTGCGAGAGAGTATCAGGGTTGAGGCACAGGAGCACGCGGCCACCACGGCAACATACACGGGTGCCGATGGATTCATCCAGGGACACCACAGGGTCTACGACAACGCCGGTTCAGCCATCTACTACCGTTGAGGGGCCGGTTCCCGGGGTGTGGGTGAGGCTACAGAGGCTACAGCCATTTTTTCTGCTTCAGGATCAGGCCGACGAGAAGCGTTCCCGCCGCATACGTGGCAAACCACGCATAACCCATACCGATGAGACCGAACCGATTCATGAGCGCGTAACCGAGACCGAGCAGGGCGATGCTGATAAAGCCGCTGAGGACAACGAGGCTCCGGATATCGTTCCTGACTTTTGCGATGGATATGAACGTCTGGCAGATGGAGACGAAGAGGGCGGATGCAGCAAGCACACGGAGCAAGGCAATCCCTTCAACGTAGTCTTTGCCGATCAGGTTGAGGATCTGCTCGCCGAAGAACGAGAGAGCGATGATAGCCGGTATGAGCAGGGCGAACATGCTCGCAAGTGTCCGGAAAACGCTCCTCTTCATCTCTCCACCGTGGCTTCCTTCGACAAAGAGCGAGGTCGTGAACGCATACGGGATCATGAAGAGGACCGAGACGATCGCGTAGGTGATGTAGTAGTTGGCGGTGCTCTCTGCACCGAGGACGTTGAGCACCATGACCGGGATGACCATGTTCGGCGCGGACATCAGTATCCCGGCAACATATGCGCCGGCGGAGAACTGCCATGCATCCCGCAAGAAGACCCGGTCGACGCACGGTGTCGGCCGGACAGAGCACCGTGAAAGGAGGACGAGGGCCAGGACGAGGCCAAGGATGAACGAGAGACCGAAGGCGCCGAAGATACCCATCGCGCCGAGGAAGACCAGGGGGATGAGAAAGAGGATCCGTATCCCGTAGAGCAGGTTCAGGGCGAAGTAGTGCTCGGACTTTCGGAGAGCATTGAACGCGCCCTCAAAGACCCAGGTAATAGAATAAGCCCCGAGGATGATGAGGTAGAGCGGCGCGATCGATCTGACGACTGCGAGTTCGGGAGCGAGAAGATCGACCGCACCGATGAAGACCAGGCCTGCGCCGAGCGCGAGCGCCGTCGGGACGATGACCGCGGTTCCGAGCACCCGGTTCTTGTCACGGGTCGGAAAGAACCGGATCACTGACTGGTCCAGGCCGAGGCGGGATATAAGGATGAGGAGGCCCATCGACGACATCAGGGCGGTTGCAATACCCACGTCCGCCTGTGAGTAGAGCCGGGCGGCGATCATCCAGAAGAAGAACCCGAACCCCGCTGCAACGAACGAAGAAGCCATGATAAAGAACGAATTCCGGATAAGCGGCTGTTCCAGGTGCTGCCTGAATTCACTGAAGTTTCTCGGGAACGCTACTGCCATTCGGTCGCCGGTATCGGTCGGCATCTATATAGATGTATCCACCACCCCGAACACCGGGAGTGTTAGGGATCAATCAGAGGAGAGGTTTCAAAAAAGCATTGCACGATACAGCAGCGGAGAATGCTCGCAGGATCGGGCGAGGCAGCCCACCCATAACCAATATCATCATGCACTGTACAGGTGGTAAGGGGCGGTATCTGTGGCAAAACCAGGAGAAGGGGAGGGTAACCACTGCTCCTGGCAAGTGTTTTACAGGGAAGAGGTCCTGCCGAAGAAGAAGTCGGCGATAAGGGCCACGTCCTTCCAGTCCACAGTGCCGTCTCCATTAAAGTCAGCAGCTGCCGTGGATGAAGTGGTCTTCTGCGCCATCTCGGCAACGATCGTCACGTCTGCCCAATCGACGTTGCCGTCTCCGTTAAGGTCACCCCGGAGGGGGGTGGGCAGATTCTTGACGGTGATCTCTTTGCTCATGACGTTGTTGTTCTCATTGCTCTCGGCAATCCGGTTGACGTCGTCAACGTTGGCCTTCACGATGTGAGTGCCCTCGACCGCCTTCCAGGTTGCGCCGGCCGAACCGCCGTTCGCAGTCACGGTGACCCAGGACCCGGGGGCAATCGATGCCGTGTGGGCATCAGACCAGATGCCGGGCCCGGCGGCGCCATCATCAAACGTGAAGAGGACGCCATGTTTCACGCCGGCAGGCGTGGGAGCATCGCCCTGGTTCTTAATGATCGCCTTCATCGTTACCGCGCTCCCGGGAGCCGGGTTTACCGGCGTCCAGGAGATATCGGTCACCACGAGATCCGGTTTCCCGGAGGAAACCGGCGTGGTGGGGGTCGGAGTCGGAGTCGGCGTTGGAGCCGCCTTCGAGACCGTGATCTGTTCGGTACGAACGTTGTTTGCTTCGTTCGACTCGGCAATCCGGTTGACATCGTCAACGTGGGCCTTCACGGTGTGAGTGCCCTCGACCGCCTTCCAGGTTGCACCGGCCGAACCGCCGTTCGCGGTCACGGTGGCCCAGGACCCGGGGGCAATCGATGCCGTGTGGGCATCAGACCAGATACCGGGCCCGGCGGCGCCATCATCGAACGTGAAGAGGACGCCGTGCTTCACGCCGGCAGGCGTGGGGGCGTCGCCCTGGTTCTTAATGGTCGCCTTCATCGTCACCGCACTCCCGGGAGCCGGGTTTACCGGCGTCCAGGAGATATCGGTCACCACGAGATCCGGTTTCCCGGAGGAAACCGGCGTGGTGGGGGTCGGCGTGGGACCCGGCACAGTTGGGGTCGGGGTCGGCACCGGTGAACCGGTGGACGTCACCTTCACGTTCTGGAGTGAGACCTGACCGGCCGGAACCGTGTTCACGATGGTCACGCCGGGTGAACCGGCGGGGAGGGTCTTTGAGACGAACTCCATATCCTTGACACGGACGTTCTGGGTCCGGTAACCCTCGATCACGAACGGTTTTGCTGCATCGGAGACTATCTGACCGGAGAAGACGGTGTTGATGTTCTCCTTCGCCCAGACGAGCGTCTCCACGCGATTGCCGGATGCATAGATGCTCACTTCGGCGTTGTCGAACTGGCCGTTCGTACCGCCGAGGCTTGAACCCTTGCCTTTGTATCCAATCGGATCGACCAGGTGGAAGTTCCGGATCTTCACGTTGTTTGCGAGATCAACCTGGAGGCCGTAGCCGTTTGTGTTGATACTCGTGCAGTTCTCCATGACGAGCGAGGGGTTTACCGAACGAGTCGGAACGCTGTAGTAGCCGGCAGGCACCCGGTAGGAGAAGTCGGTTCTCCCGGCACCGGTGTCCTTCTCGACACAGTTGTAGAGTTTGCCGCCGTTCGTCGTGTAGAACCCGTTCATGGAGTTGCCTTCCGCAACACAGTTGATGAACGTCACATCGGCGTTCGGGGCATAGTAGCCGCACCCGAAGTAGTGGGTCGACATGTCGTTCGAGTTGTAGGCCTTCGTCGGGAAGGATTTCTGGCCGTTGTTCCTGCTCACGCAGTTCTCAAGGACGGCGTTCGTCACTTTCGGGTCGAACTCGAAGTGGAACCCGGACTCAAGAGTGCCCTCAGCAAGGCAGTTCGTCACCCGGAGACCATCCATATCGTTCAACTCTGCAAAGTCGAACCCGGTGATCCAGGGGTTGAACGCACCGAATTTGCCGCAGTTGATCGCCTGACAGTTGTCATAGCGGACAT
>JBAYQF010000057.1:0-8128 GCA_041677325.1 Methanoculleus sp. | reverse complement strand
TAGGGCAGGTTATCCACGTGTTACTGAGCAGTACGCCGAGGGCCGAACCCTCTCGACTCGCATGGCTTAATCGAACCCCGATAGCAGTGACCTCTGGCAGGATCAACCAGAATTTGGAAGTATGCACACTACTAAACTTGGGAGGAATTAGCGGTTACTGAACAAATTTCCGCATTGCCAATGCCAACGTCAGAACCAACCCGCGTCATTGCGCGGTCGCGTTGATTCTCCATCAAACAGGAAAACAATGTTCGTTTTACAACTACTTAAACATTTGTTTCCTACATCGGATTCGAGACGATCTCGAATCTTCATGTCCTTTTTGGATACAGGGAAACTCAGCCCGAATCAGGCTCAAGGATTTCACCCGCGTGAGAATAAACGTTTGTGCTTCATTGCATATAAACGTTTTATCCCGCCCAGGATCCATTCTGGAGAACCGGTGAGGAACTCCGACCCGACCGGGGAGATTGTCCGGAATTTTTACGTTCCGAACCCCCGTATGCTTCACCCGTGCAGGAACTTATGTTTGTGAGTTTTCACATATAAACATTTGTTTCCATCCAGGTTTCGAGTCGGAAACCAACTACATATTCCCGACCCGACCGCCCTGATGCACCCGAAGCACGGGTGCAGAGAGCGAATCTTGTGAGAATACATATTGAATCTCCAGACATATAAACATTGTCTCCCTGCATCAGGCCCGACTCGAACATCGGGCCCTCATGAACAGTTGAGGGGACGCGGAACAGACCACCCCGAGGGGCTGCACGATCCAGCGTCCTGACAACACAGCCTTACAATATTGTCACCAATGCCATATAAGCATTTCCCTGCTTCGTCGGATCAAAGCAGATGGCTTTGATCCCCATGAACGTCAGGATATCCGGGCACTCTGCACATTTCATGCAGAATTTGCACGGATATTGTTCCCAACTTGACTACTACATGTTGTAGGTGGAGATATTTAAACATTCACCCCTTCTCCCTTCGGAAATGCGAGAGAGCACCGCAAAAACGCCTGACATAAGCGCCCGGAAGGGCTCACCAGGCCCTCGATGCACAGAAAAAATCCATGCGCGCAGTGTTATCTATCGTGATTCAAACGTGGTTAAAAGAAGGAAAGGGAAAACAGCGCCACCAGACAGGAGATCAGATCTCCTCTTCAGCATCGTTGTCGGGGATCTGTTCGCCGATATAGATCTCGCCGAAGAACTCGTCCTGCCAGAGCGCGAGCTGTCCTTCAAGCATCAAGAAAAGGAGCGGGATGTAGACCTCGCGGCGGCTCCGCCCCATGGTGCCGGAGAGTTCGCCGAGGGTCAGGATATCGCCCTTATGAGCAGCACGCTGGAACTCCTCCATGACACCCGCGACCGCGCCCTGGTATCCCTCGTCGTGCGCCACCGCCACTACATCCCTGGCATCGAGATCGAGATCCACCTCTCTCGGCGCAGGGACTCTCCGCCGTTGCCGGCGGCGCTGCTCCTTCTCCGCCGTCTTGAGCTGCTTGATGAGTTCATAAAGCGTGACCGGCGGACGTTTCCGCAGGTGTTTCCGCCCCAGACGTCGCTGGATCTCACGCTCCAGGCGATCGATCGGCTCGATATCCCCGGCCGACTCGAGATCGAACCCGAACTCCTCAAGCGAGTCATCCTCGTCATCGATGAACGAGTCTTCCTCCTCTTCCTCGCCCCAGCCATCAAGATAGTCCGACTTCAGGCGCAACAGGCACGCGGCATAAAAGAGCGTCCTTCCAGAAACCCGCAGGTCGAGTTCTTTCCTCCGGTCGAGTTCGGCGAGGAAGCGATCGGTCACATCTACGATATCGATGTTCCAGGGATCGACCTCTCCCCGCTCAGCCATGCCGGCCAGAATCTCGATGGGTTCCTCATCCATTGTTCTGCACACCGGTTACGTAGGTGCTCTTGTCGGCACGGATTGTCACGCCCACGATCCTGTCGGCGCGCTCGATCATCGGTTTTCGGAGCGAGACGATGATCGATTGTGCGCTCCCCGAGAGTTCGTTCATCATGGCGGCGATCCGCCCGACGTTGTTCCCGTCGAGGAACATATCCACCTCATCGAGCGCATAGAACGGCGCGGGCATATATTGCTGGATGGAAAAAATGAACGCAAGCGTGGTGAGCGATTTCTCACCTCCCGAGAGCGCCGAGAGGAGGTGGACTTTCTTGTCTCGCGGCTGGACCGCAAACGTCATGCCGCCGGAGAAAGGGTTCTCTTCATCGTCGAGGACGAGCCGTCCGCTCCCGTCGGTCAGGCGCGCGAAGATATCGCGGAAGTTCGTATCGATCGCGACAAAAGCCGTCATGAAGGCATCGTACTTCATCTTCTCGTACCTCTCGATCCGCTCTAGAAGCATCATCCGCTCCCGCGAGAGCACCTCCTTCTTCCCCGTCCGCTCCTCGACGCGGGCGGCGACCCGGTCGCACTCCTCGATCGCGAGCATGTTCACCGCGCCGATCTTCTTGAGCGCACGCTCGGCCTCCGCGATCCCGGCATCGATTGCCGCGAGGTCGAGATCCGTCTCCACATCGCCTGCCTGCTCCCGAAGCAGCGCAAGCTCCGATAGCAGCGCCCGCTCTCGCTCTTCAAGAGCGCCGATCTGCATCCGGACCCGCTCCAGCGCACCCGAGATATCAAGGGAGCGCTGATCGAGCACCCGGATCTCCGCAAGGATCCGGTCACGCTTCTCGTGCAGCCCGGAAAGTTCATCGGAAAACTCCTTTTGTCGCGCCTCAAACTCGCCGATCAACCGGCGCTGATCCTCGATCTGCTCCTCCGTAGCCGTGATCTCGCCGTCGATCTCCTGGTTCTTCACCTCAAGGCGACTCCGTTCCGAAGCGAGCTCCTCGATACGGTTTGTAAAATGCTGGCGCTCACGCTTCACATCGGTGATGTCGGCATCCTTGTTTCGGAGACGACGCTAGACATCCTCGACAGTTTTACGGATGCCCTCGTAACGCTCGGTGAGTTCCGGAACCTCGGTATCATCGAGCTTTTTCTTGAACTCATCGATCTCCGTCGTGATCTGTGCGATCTCGCCGGTTATCCGCTCAAGATCTGCCTCGAGCCGGACAAGTTCCTCGCCTCCGGTCCTCGCAGCGGCGGCCATCTCCCGCAGACTCTCTTCAAGCGCCCGTTTTTCGCCGGAAAGCACCTCGATCCGCTTCTGGAACTCATCCACCATCATCCGGTAGCGCGCAACCAGCTCATCAATCGAACTCCGTTCCGCCCGCTTTGCCTCCGCGGCCACGGCAAACCGGCCGATGGAGGCCTCGATCTCGCCCGCCTCCGCCTCGAGTTCGGCGAGCTTCGCGCGGACTCGCGCGATCTCGTCGTCGACCGCCACCCCAAACCCGCGGATCTTCTTTGTCTGCGACCCGCCGGTCATGGCGCCGCTCCTCTCGACGACCTCGCCATCGATGGTGACCATCTTGTAGCGGCCCATCAGCCGCCGCGCACGCTCAAGGGTATCCACCACCACCGTCGCGCCGAAGACGACGCGGAAGGCGCGGTCGAACGCCGGGTCAAACTCGAGAAGATCGACCGCGTAGCCGACGATCCCGGGATCGGCCTCAAGCGGCGAGAGGATGGGGGGGCGGAGTTTGTTGAGCGGCAGGAACGTGACCCGCCCGAGCCGGTTCTCCTTTAAGTAGCGGATCGCATCGGATGCCACCCCGTCGGTATCGACGACGACCCACCTGAGCCTGCCCATCGCCGCCACATCGAGCGCGGTCGCATACTCCGGCGGCGCACGGCCGAGCTGCGCGACGGCACCGTGAACGCCCTCCATACCGAGGACGACATCCATCGCCTTCCCGCCGGCATCGCCCTGCGCCTGCTGCTGCGCTTCGAAACGCATCAGGTTCTGCTGGTTCTCCCTGATCTCCTTCTGCAGCCGGTCGAGCGCCGATCGGCGTCCGAAAAGCGTGCTCTCCGCTTCAGAGAGGTCGTGCTCGATCCGACGCTTTTGTGCTTCGCAGTCGGCCATACTGGAGGAGTACTCCGCAATCTGCTCCTGCTTGTTCGTGAGCTCCTCCTCGATCTGGATGAGCCGCGCATCCAGGCGTTCCCGCTCCGACGTCCGCATCCGGCTCTTCTCAATGAAGAGATCCTGCTCGCGGAGGATCTTCGACCGGAACTCTTTCTTGCTCTCGAGATCCTGCATCCGTGAGAAGAGCTGGTCTTTTACCCCTTCGACCTCCTTGCTCTCGCTCGCGATACGATCCTCGATCTTCTTCATCTCGTCGCGTTGCGTCGCGAGCTCCATCGCCATGTTCGCCCGGTCGATCGAGAGGTTGCGGATCTGCGTGGCACACTCCTCGACCTTCGCCCCGGCGCGTTTGTTATCGAGATAGACCCGCTGGATCGCCTCGGCATTCTCGTCCCGGCTGACCTTCAGCCGTTCGATGGTCTTCTCGCCGAGCTTGATCGTGCTCCGCGCCTCTTCGAGCCGGCTGACGAGCTCGAGGTACTCGGGTCCGCTCTTGTGATTTATCTCCTCCTCGACGGCCTGCCGGCGCCCGTGCGCCTCTTCGATCTCATCCCGGACAGTCCCGGCCTCACCCTCGGTGTGCACGAGCGCCGCCTGCTGATCGTGCATGAGCTCGTGAAGGGTGCCGATCTCCCGTTCTTTCTGCCGGACGAGCGCCGCCCCCCGGCATTGCCCAAAGTGCTCCAGTTCCTCCTGCCACCGCCGGTACTCCATCGCCTGCTCACGTTCGTGCTGGAGGGCATCCAGCCTCGCCACAAGTTCGGAGAGGAGGATCTCCTCGCGCTCGATGCGTTCTCGCACCACCTCAAGTTCTGAGAACGCCTGCCCACGCTTGTGATCGAACTCAGCGACACCCGCGATCTCATCGACGATCTTCCGGCGCTCGCCGTCGCTCATCTCCATGATACGAGTGATATCGCCCTGCATCACGACGTTGTAGCCCTCCGGTTTGATCCCGATCCGTGCAAGGAACTCGATTACGTCGCCCTGCTTGCAGAGGCGGTTGTTAAGGTAGTTATAACTGTAGTACCCCGTTGGCGTCCGCTTGATCCGGCGGCGGATCGTCGTACCGTCCGAGAACGTGACCGTCACCTCCGCGGTGTTCTTCCCGGTGTTGACGTTGATGAGGTCGGTCAGCTTCTCGGCTCGCAATCCCCGTGCGCCCGAAAGAGCCAGAACAAAGAGGATGCTATCGATGATGTTGCTCTTTCCCGAGCCGTTCGGGCCTGAAATGACGGTAAATCCTTCAAAAAAAGGAATTTTCGTCTTTCTTGCAAAAGACTTGAAGTTGTCGATCTCAAGCTGCGTGATGTACAAGGACGCGACTCCCGTTATCTATCGATCGAGGTCGACGGTATCGTCCTCTTCAGCCTGGATGACGTCATCAATGGGGCGTTTCTTCTGCTCGACGAAGAGCTTGCGCTCAGACTGTTTACCGCTCTTTCCCCGGCCCTTCGCCGTAGCGATCCCTGAGCCGGTGCTGGCGACGATGTACTCTGATGACCGCCTCGCCTCCGGTCTCAGCGTCCCGTCATTCTGCATGATAAGTTCAAGATCCCTATCATCCACGGGGGCAGGGACAGGAGCAGGCGCTCGCTGAGGCGTCTGGCGCGCCGGGGTTTTTTGATCCGCGGCATGTGCAGGGCGGGGCTCGGCCATGATGCGCGGCTCGGCCTTGAGGCTTATCCCGGCCTTCTTTGTCTCTGCCGCCGCTTTCCGGCGTTCGTCCACATCCCGCAGGATCTTCATCATCACGGACTTGACGTCCAGGACCTCTTCCGTCAGGCCTTTCACCACGGCCTCGAGCTCCCGCATTTTCCGCTCAAGGTCGCGCAGGCGCTCATCTTCCGCCTCCTGTACCGGCGGCTGCTCTCGATCTTTCATCGTCTCCATCTCCTTCTCGCGCTCCGCAAGTTCCCGCTCAAGAAACCGTATCCTTGCATCTTTCTGTGCCATTATCTCCCTCAAACTAATCCTTGATAATAATTACGTAATAATATTACTATAGATTCCTCAAAAGAAGAAGTATTACATTTAATCCGGAACGCAAATAGAAAAATCCGGTGACCGCTACGGACGGCTTCACGGTCGTCGCTCTGACATAAAAGAAAGCATATTACCTCTACGGAGCAACCCTTTTTCTGCATGTCCAGTCTGGCAAACTTCGATCCTGAAGTTGCAGGCCTCATCGAGAAGGAGCGCCTGCGTCAGGTCAATGGGTTGGAACTGATCGCCTCCGAGAACGTCGTGAGCAAGGCGGTCCTCGAGGCGATGGGTTCCATAATGACCAATAAGTATGCCGAGGGGTACCCCGGCAAGCGGTATTACGGCGGATGCGAGTACCACGATCTCGTGGAAGACCTGGCGCGCGACCGGCTCTGTGAACTCTTCAGAGCGGAGCACGCAAACGTCCAACCCCACTCGGGGAGCCAGGCGAACCAGGCGGTCTACTTCGCCTACCTCGGCTACAAGGACAAGATCATGAGCCAGAGCCTCACCCAGGGCGGCCACCTCTCACACGGGTCGCCGGTCAACATCACCGGGCGCTGGTACTCCATCTTCCACTACGGTGTCGATTCCGAGTCCGAGACGCTCGACTACGCGGCGATCGAGGAGATGGCCCGGATCGTGAAACCGCAAATGATCGTCTGCGGCGCAAGCGCCTACTCGCGCGAGATCGACTTCAAAGCCTTCCAGGAGATCGCCGATACCGTCGGTGCGCGGTGCATGGCCGATATTGCCCATATCGCCGGGCTCTGCGCGACCGGATACCATAACTCCCCCGTCGGGGTCGTCGACATCGTGACGACGACGACGCACAAGACCCTGCGCGGCCCCCGCGGCGGCGCCATCATGTGCAGCAAAGAGGACGCGGCTGCGATCGACAAGTCGATCTTCCCCGGAATGCAGGGCGGCCCGCTGATGCACACGATCGCGGCAAAGGCGGTCTGTTTCAAGGAGGCCCTGACCACATCATACAAAGACTACTGCGGACAGGTCGTCAAGAACGCACGGACGCTCGCCGACGTCCTCGCAAGCGAAGGGCTCGACCTCGTCGCCGGCGGGACCGATAACCACCTCATACTCCTCGACCTGACCGGCGTCTCCACAAACGGCGAGCACCTCACCGGCCTCCTCGCCGAGACCGCCCTTGGAGAGGCGGGGATCACCGTGAACAAGAACACCATCCCCCGCGAACAGCTCAGCCCCTTCGTGACGAGCGGTCTACGAATCGGCACGCCCGCCGTCACCTCGCGCGGCATGAAAGAGGAGGAGATGAAGCAGATCGGTCACTGGATCGCCCGGGTCGTGAAGGATATCGCGAAGGATAAGACCTCGAAGAAGGCGATCACCGAAGTGAGAGAAGAGGTTATCGCCCTCGCGAGCAAGTATCCCCTCTACCCTGACGTAGCATGATCCTCGACGGCAAAGCGGTCTCGGAGAAGAGGCTCGAGATCCTGAAAGAGAAGATAGAAGAGTCCGGACTCTACCCGCGCCTTGCGACCGTCATCGTGGGCGAGGACCCCGCATCGCAGATGTACGTCCGCATGAAGCACCGGGCGTGCGAGCGCGTCGGTATCGGGTCGATCGGGATCGAACTCCCGGCGGACGCCACGACCGGGCGGGTACTCGAGGCAGTCAACCGCCTCAACGACGATCCCGATATCAACGGCATCCTGGTCCAGTTGCCGCTCCCCGCCGGAGTCGATACCACCCGCGTCATCGATGCGGTTGCGCCGGACAAGGACGTGGACGGGTTCCACCCCTGCAACCTCGGCAGGCTCTTCTCCGGAACCCCGGTCTTTTCACCCTGCACACCGCAGGGGATCATGACGATCCTCGAAGAATACCGTATCCCGATCCGGGGGAAGCGGGCGGTCGTCGTCGGCCGGAGCATCGACGTCGGCCGGCCCATGGCTGCCCTCCTTCTGAACGCGGATGCGACCGTCACGATATGCCACTCAAAGACCGAGAACCTCGCAGCGGAGATGCAAACCGCCGACATCCTGGTCAGCGCCGTCGGGAGAGCAAAGTTTGTCGGGCCGGATATGGTGAAAGAGGGTGCAACGGTCATCGATGTCGGGATCAACCAGGACGAACAGGGCAGGCTCT
>JBAYQF010000056.1:0-8191 GCA_041677325.1 Methanoculleus sp. | reverse complement strand
GATTACATGACCTACGACGTCGTCACCGTTAACGCCCACGGGACGGTCAGGGATGTCATCGAGGCTATAAAAAAGACGCACCACGATGGTTTCCCGGTCGTGGAGAACTCAAAAGAGGTGGTGGGCTATATATCAGCACGGGATCTCCTCTTCGCCCATCCATCGACGCCGGTGGAGCAGGTGATGTCCCGCCACCTCATCGTCGCCGACCCGGATATGAGCGTGAACGACGCCGCCCGTGTCATCTTCCGCTCCGGTATCCAGAAACTCCCCGTCCTCAATGAGAAGAACGAACTCATCGGGATCATGTCGAACGCCGACGTCATCAGATCGCAGATCGAGCACGTCTCGCCGGAGAAGGTCTTCAAGTTCATCGAGACCCTGAAGAAACTCTACGGGGTCGAACCGACGCTACGGAGGGGTTCGGTCCCGATCAACGACCTTCTCCCCACCCAGTCGAAGATTTATGAGGACGAACTTGAAGGAAGGATGTACGAGATCAAGAAGGGGCTTGCCGAACCCCTGATCGTGGTGCGCCGACCGGGCCGCTGGATCCTGGTCGACGGCCACCATCGCGCGATCGCGGCAAAACGGCTCGGGATCGCGAATCTCGACGCCTACATCATCGAGGTCAGGGAGAATATCGAGCTCGGGATGGAGCGGACCGCCCGGACGCTCAACCTGAATACGCTCGACGACATCAAGGTGCTCGACTACGCCCGCCACCCCCTCGTCGCGCTGACCCACCGGCTTGTCCGGCACGGGTGAAAAATATCTTTTTTGTCTCGCCTTGCAGTCTCCGGACAATGCCTTGCCGCCGCATGAGCGGTGGTGATCTACGCAGTCCGGGCAGGGTGGGAGGCGAATCGCCGGGAACGTCCATCTGCGGACAAAAAGAGAGGGGATAAGGTCCGATCGGGAATGCCCCGACCCTACGATCCTTCCGTCCGGGTATCGTAGTCTTCGTTCAAAACGTGCTCTTTCACCACCGTCCCCTCCGGGATGATAACCTCCGGCCAGAGCCGGGTTCCCGAGTGGACGACGACGTTGCTCTTCAGGACCGCGTGCGGCCCGATGACCGTGTCGTGCTCGATGTTGCACCCGCTGCCGATGAGGGTGTCGTTATCGATGATGCTCCCGCTCACCGTGCTGTCCCGCCCGACGATCACCCGGTTGTAGATCGACGAGGAGAAGATCTTTGCACTGTTCTTGATGATACAGCCCTCCCCGATGCTCGTATACGGCCCGATGATGACGTTCTCCTCGACGATCGTCCCGGCACCTATCGAGACCGGCCCGATGATCCGGGAGTTTGCCGCAACCGAGACGCAACTCCCGATCTGCGCCGGGCCGAGGATCCGGGCGCTTTTGATGTAGAGGTCGCCGGAGATGTTCGTGAACCCGATGTCCTGCAGTTTCCACCGCTCCGCCTCGCGTAACGACCTCGGGCTCCCCACATCCGACCAGTTGCCGCGGGCAAGCCAGGCCTTCAGGACGTGCCCTTCGCTCATGAGTTTGGGAAAGAGGTTCCGGGCAAAGTCGAACTTCTCGCCGGTCGGGATATGGTCGAATATCTCCGGATCGCAGACGTACATCCCGGTGCTTGCGAGGTTTGAGAAGATCTCGCCGGGGCTCGGTTTCTCCTTGAACCTCTTGATCTGGTAGTTCGCATCGATCTCGGCGATCCCGTACTCGGTCGGGTCGTCGATGCTGATGAGGCCGATGGTGGTGATCGAGTCGTTCGTGAGGTGCTCGCGGTAGAACTCAAGCAGGTTCAGGCCCACGACATGATCGCCGCCGACGACCAGAAACGGCTGCTCCTCAAGATACTTCTGGGCGTTCTTGACGCTCCCCGCCGTCCCGAGTTTCGTCTTTTCGTGGACGTAGGTGACGTTGACGCCAAAGAGCGACCCGTCTCCGAGTGCTTTCTCGATCGCATCGCTCATGTAGCCGAGCGTGATCACCACGTCGTTGAACCCGAGGTTCGCGAGGTGTGAGACCAGGTGCTGGATCGAGGGTTTGTTGACGATCGGGATACACGGTTTTGGACGCCCGAATGTGAGGGGGCGGAGCCGTGTGCCCTCCCCTCCGCACATAATGCACACCTTCATAGTTCTTCCATTGTATGCGTTTCGACTTAACCTTATTGAGCGGTAAATCGCCTCGTTCACGAACCTTTATCCATCGTTATGCAAAGACTCTACAGGATGACGGCGTTTGAATGTAACCTCTGCGGAAAGTGCTGCATGCACGCAGGCGGCGCACTCATCGAGGTCGAAAAAAGGCTCACGAGCCGCGACTTTCTCTGCCGGCAGAAGGTCGTCGGCGGCACGTTCCGCGCCCGGATAGAGGAGGAGTTCCTCGACGCCTTCAGAGACACTACCGAGGCCGACAGGCACCCCTCCTGGTGCCCGTTTCTCCGGCCTCTTCCGGGAGAGAGGGGGAAGTACGTCTGCACCATCCACAACACCCGCCCGCTGATCTGCCGGTCCTACATCTGCTGCACCATGCGGATCTTCGATTCCAGCGGGCAGGAGGCCGGGAAGGTGAAGGGGAGGAGGAGCCTTGAGACCACCGATGCCGACCTCGCCCGGTTCTGGGCGGAAGGTGTCGCACCGCTCGGGATCGACGACGATATCGTCTGGAAGAGCGAGGTCGCCGCGATCCTCGGTCGGGCGGGCTACCGGGTCGAGGCATATGAGTGAGCTGCGGCGTCTCGCGGTTGTCCGGGGCAGGGTCGGGTGCACGGGAAAAGAGAGCGTTCCCATCGACCACTGCCGGTTCTGTGTCCATTCGTCCCGCGTCGTGATAGGAGGAAAGGAGTTTTCGTCGCCGGCACGGGCCTACTGCAGCCGGTGCCGCGACGCACCCGATATCGATATGGCGGAGGTCGAAGCGGTCCTCTGCGACGACCTCACCGGGGAAGGGTTTCGGAGCATCGCAAACATCATCAGTTAACCGGGGCTTACTTCCGCCAGAACTCCCACGGGTGTTTTGTCTGGAACGGAACGCCCTTTGCCTCGTTGTTCCAGTCGGTCTCGATCGTGTGGTGGACCAGCCGGACCTCGTTTTTGAGCTCCGTAAGGACTTCCTTGATCCCCTCAAGCTCCTGCTGGAGCCGGTTCAACTCCTCAAACGATCGCGGTTGCCGGGCTGTCGGCGTCCCCGCCTCCTTGCAGGCGAGGCCGGCCTCGATCAACTCGAGGATCGCCTCGTTCCTGTCAAACGCGTGATCCCGGGCGAACTGATCGATCTGCTCCATCAGGTCGGGATCGAGCGCAAACGAACACCGCATTGCCATGAGTCATCCACTCCGGGTATTTTACCTGTCTGCTGATGATACTGTCTCTCACCCGGAGAGGGGATACCCTCCCGGGGTGTATGCGTCTGTAAAAAAAATGCCCGGGGCCCTCCATGGAGGACGGCCCGGTCAACTGATATTTTCCATGTTGTATCCTTTCTGGGCGAGCAGGTCTTTCACCCGTTCGCGATGATTGCCCTGCAACTCGATCGAGGAGTCCTTGACCGTGCCGCCACAGGCCAGTTTTGCTTTCAGGAATTTGGAGAGGTCTTCGAGATCGATGTCGTAGGGGTCAAGACCCTCGATGACCGTGACTTCCTTTCCATACCGGCGCCTGTTTATCTTTACGCTGATTCTCTGTTGTTCCTTGGCTACTTCTTCACAGATACACAGTTCTTTTGGCAGTCCGCAGGTCGGACATATCCCACCGTTCATTGCATGTACCTTTCAGCTCTCGTTATATATTATTTGGCATGGTCATCCGTCAATCAGGCAGATGTCGCATCCTAACGAGAATATCTGGTCGGGTCTGCTCCGATAACGGTAGGCGGTTATGCCCTTGCACCCGAGATCGTGGGCAAGGGAGAAGATGCGGGCTATCTCATCGACTGTTGCGGTTTCTGGGAGGTTTACGGTCTTTGATACGGCGTTATCCACATGCTTCTGGAAGGCGGCCTGCATCCGGACGTGGTGCCCGGGTGCGATCTCGGTCGCCGTCCGGAAGAGGTCGCGGGTATGCTCGTCGAGGGGGAGGCCGGCGACCGTGCCGTTGCGGCGGATGTGCCCGGCAACGTCCTTCCCGCCGATGGTCCGGGGCAGGAACTCTGCGGCGAGGTCGCTTATGATGCCGACCGGCCGCCCGTCGATCGTCCGGTCGTAGGCAAGCGAGAAGACGGGTTCGATGCCGCTCGTCGTCCCGGCGATGAGGTGGATCGAGCCGGTTGGGGCGATGGTGGTGACGGTGGCGTTTCGCATCTCTCCCGAGAAGACCGAGCCTTCGATCGCCGGAAACGATCCCTTCCGGACACCGAGTTCCCCCGATCGTTCCCGGGCGGTCTTCTGGATCCGCTCCATCAGACGTTCGGCAAACCGGAGCGCTTCGGCCGACTCGTAGGGTATACCAAGGCGTATGAGCGCTTCGGCAAACCCCATGACGCCGAGGCCGATCTTGCGGGTCGCAAGAGTCTTTTCCCGGATCTCGGGAAGGGGAAAGCGGTTCACGTCGATGACCGCGTCAAGGAAGTCGACGCCGTTCCGGACGACCTCCGTGAGCAGGTCGTCGTCGAGGTCGTGCTTACGTACGCACCGGGCGAGGTTGATGCTCCCGAGGTTGCAGCTCTCGTAGGGGTAGAGCGGCTGCTCGCCGCAGGGGTTCGTCGCCTCGATGCGGCCGAGGTGCGGGGTGGGGTTCTGGCTGTTGATCTCGTCGAGGAAGAGCACCCCGGGCTCACCGGACGCATGGGCGGAGGCGGCGATGAGGTGCCAGAGCGATCGGGCGTCGATGCTCCCGATGACCGTGCCGTTGCGGGGGTTCGTGAGGTCGTACTCCTTCCCCGCCGCAAGGCAGGAGAAGAACCGTTCGTCGACGCCGACCGAGATGTTGAAGTTCGAGAGACCGCCTTCCTGCTTTGCGGTGACGAACTCCACGATGTCGGGGTGGGAGGCCGCGAGCACCGCCATGTTCGCTCCCCGCCGCCGGCCGCCTTGCCTGACCGCCCCGGTCGCCGCATCGAAGACCCGCATGAACGAGACCGGGCCAGTCGCGGCGCCTACGACCCCGTTCACGGCGTCGCCCCGGGGCCTGAGCCGGGAGAACGAAAACCCGGTCCCTCCCCCGGACTGGTGGATGAGCGCCATGTGGCCGAGCGTCGCAAAGATCCCCTCAAGCGTATCTTCGACAGGGAGGACGAAGCAGGCCGAGAGTTGCCCGGCGGGAGTGCCCGCGTTCATCAGGGTCGGGGAGTTCGGGAGGAAGAGGAGGTCTGAGAGGAGCGAGAGGAACTTGCGAGCCTCTGTCGTCCCGCCCACGGCAGCGGCGACCCGGGAGAAGAGATCGCCCACCGTCTCGCCGGGGAGGAGGTAGCGGCTCTCCAGGAGGAGGTGGGCGGCGGCGGATAGCTCCATACGATACCTGATGGAACCCCGCCCTTAATAATCCGCCGTGCCCAACTTTCCTGCCGGAAATGTCTCTTATCGTCCTCGGAACAGCATCCCATGTGGGAAAGAGTATGACGGTTGCGGCACTCTGCCGTGCGCTCTTCCGCCGCGGGGTCCCGGTTGCGCCGTTCAAGTCCCAGAACATGAGCCTCAACTCCTACGTCACGGCCGACGGGAGCGAGATCGGTATCGCCCAGGCGGTCCAGGCCTTTGCGGCCGGAGTCGAGCCGGAGGCCGACATGAACCCGGTCCTCCTCAAACCGAAGGGGGATTCGGTCTCACAGGTGGTGCTCCTCGGCCGGCCCTATAAGGATGTGCAGATCCGGGACTACTACCGGGAGACCGATACGCTCCTTGCCGAGGCCGTCGCCGCGTTCGAGCGCCTCCGGCGGCGTTACGGGAACGTGGTGGTGGAGGGCGCCGGGGGAGCGGCGGAGGTGAACCTCTACGACCGCGATATTGCGAACATCAGGCTCGCCCGCTCTCTCCGCCTCCCCATCATTCTCGTCGCGGATATCGAGCGGGGGGGAGTCTTCGCCCAGGTCTACGGGACGCTCGCCCTCCTCCCTGAGGATATCCGCCCCCTCGTCGCCGGGGTGATCGTCAACAAGTTCCGGGGAGACCCCGGGCTCTTTGCGTCCGGCATCGAAAAACTCGAAGAACTCACGGGCGTCCCGGTGCTCGGCGTGGTTCCTTACGCCGACATCCCCCTCCCGAGCGAGGATTCGCTCTCGATCGCCGATAAAGGAGAGCGGGGAGCCGTCAGCCCGGTCCGGATCGCCGTCATCCGCCTCCCCCGGATATCGAACTTCACCGACTTCGAGCTCCTTGAGCGGCATGCAACGGTGGACTATGTCCCGCCCGGTGCGCCGCTCTCCGGCTACGACTGCATCATCCTTCCGGGGACGAAGAACACCGTCGAGGATCTTGCAGTGCTGAACCGCCACGGCGTGGGGGAAGAACTCCAGTTCGCCCGGGAACGAAGCGTCCCGATCATCGGGATATGCGGCGGCTACCAGATGCTCGGGGACCGGATAGTTGATGCCGGGATCGAGTCGGGAACCCCTGCGGAGCACCCGGGGTTCGGGCTCCTCGACGTCGTGACGGCGTTCTCCGGCTACTGTAAGACAACGGTGCAGATCCGGCGACGGGCGACCGGACCCGGCCCCATCCTCCTGGCGATGGGGGAGGTGGCGGGCTACGAGATCCATATGGGCAAGACGGAGCGCCGCGATATCCCCGAGGCGTTCGCCGGGGAAGGGGCGGCAACCCCCGACGGCCTGGTCTTCGGGACCTACATGCACGGCCTCTTCCAGAACCCCGGCGCCGTGAACGCCCTCCTCGCCTACCTCTCGGGGCGGCGGGGCGTAGCTTTCGAGCCGGTCGCAGAGGGGAGCGGCGGCACCCTTGGAGCTGCGGATGCGTATGACGCCCTGGCACGGCACTTCGAGGAGCATGTGGATATGGGGGCGATCATGGCGTGGTTCAGGGATGGGGAGCGGGCGGGATAGGGCTCGCTCTTTCTCTTTCGGAAAAAGGATAGCTGTAGTCCCCACCCCACCCACAAAGGGCCGGGGCAGTCATGGTGATAGTTGATGGAAAGCCGTGCTTCGAGAGGGGGAACTAGAATTACACCCATTCCAGGATCTTTCCATACGCAGGGCCGTGGGAATGTCGCCATCGGGGGAGGGGGCGATGGGAAGAGGAAGATCCCCTCCCCTGTCGAGACGACAGCAAACACCAAGAAGATCCCGGATGCCAACGCCACCGGATAACGCCCTAGAGTTCTTCAGATCAGCCCAATTTTTGCTTTGATCTGCTGGATATCTTGTTCCATCATGGAAAGTCTTCGATCGATGTAGGAACGCATATCAGTACGCAGATCGTGGATCTCACCCGTGACCGATATCTCCATCCGATCCATCTTTAAAAGGATCTGATCCTGCTTCCTATCGATACTGATGACTGCAGGGATACCCTTGGAGAGCTGTTCGATCTGGATGACATGCATATAGTCGGTTACGGAGACGACATACCCCTCGTACGGCTCAAATACAATACCAGAGATATCTGCATCCCGGGGATACTCCTCCCGGATGATGGAGCCAAGCGCATCAACCTGCTCCGGCTCACCCTCATACTGCACCACCACCTGCTCGGTGCCGTTCAGAACCCGGTTTCTTGCACTGAACTTCTGAAATCCGGTCTCAAGGGCTCTCTGGAGCAGGAACACTCGGTAGCCGACCCCATGCACTCTTCTACCGGTGATGATAGCCTGCATCTTCATGACGGAATGTCTCCTCCAGAAGATTATATATTCTCCGGAGTGAGTACGAATGCGCGCAACGCCCTTTCCTCCACTCCCGGTGGAGAACTGCAACTCAAACGCCGGCAATCAAAAAGAGAAAACTCGCCCCGACCCTTCAGATGATGAACCGGAACGCCATCCAGGCGATGAACACCATGATCGCCGAGTACTTCAGTCCCCCGATCATCCGCCCTTCGCCCATGACGCCCGCCGCAAGCCCCGAGAAGAATCCCTGGATCAGTGCAGCGTGGCTGAAGATCCGGTTATAGAGGAAGAGGTCGACGTTACCCATGAACGACTGGGCTGAACTCGAACCCGACGTAGCGACCGCCTCGCCCGCCTCCGCCATCGTGGTGAGGAAGGTGCCCGAGAGCACCCCGATGACGAAGAGGAAGACGAAGAACGACATCAGGACGATGATCATG
>JBAYQF010000055.1:0-8283 GCA_041677325.1 Methanoculleus sp. | reverse complement strand
CTGCTGGTCAACGCCCTGCAGCGGGCTTCGGCCGTCATCCTCCAGAAATCGCTCCGCGAGGGCTTCGGCCTGACCGTCACCGAGGGACTCTGGAAGGGCCGGCCGGTCATCGCGTCCCGTGTCGGGGGCATACCGCTCCAGATCGAGGACGGCGAGACCGGGTTCCTGCTCGACCCGACCGACACCGACGGGTTTGCCTGGAGGATCCGGCAGATCCTTGAGAACCCCGAACTCGGAGAACGGCTCGGCCGGGCAGGAAAGGAGCACGTCAGGAAGAACTTCCTGATCACCCGTCTCCTCTCCGACTACCTGGATATGTTGAGCGTGGAACTCGGCGTTCAGAACACCTGACTTGAAAATGGGTTTTCAACCCGGATATACCTCTAGTCGGGCGCAGCCGTTGAAGCGGCCTCACGGCTGCGCCCATATGGCAGATTCATGTGAAATCTTTCCGGGGATCCAGTTTTTCCCCGGAAAAGGGCGAGTCAGACCCGGGTTGTTCCGACTCGCTCCTGATGCAGGGCAGATATAGCCGGCCGAACCCGGGCAGGAGTTTGCAGCATACTATTCTACAGATATGTCATTATGGATATGCGGGTCTTAGGGCAGATAATTCCCATTTTGATGGCGATGAGACTCCGGAAGATAAGAGATTGTACCGTACCTATTGGCGCCACCACCCCCGGGATGGGATAAGCGTGAATCCATATATACCTTTCCTCCAGCCGGTATGATGCCGCTACCCCGGAGAGTTCCCCTGCACCACCGGACTGCCGTATGGTGATCCCGCCGGTCCGTGATGGATGATGCCCCGGCTCCGGGAAAAACGTTCCAGATCGATTGACTGTTCTGCGCTCCGGTCTTTCCGGTGAGGTCCGAACGGATCCGGAGAAAAAAATGTGGGGAACGGTTCCGTACGCTCCCGCTTACTCTCCGCCGGGCCCACCGATGATCTCGATCGGCCGGACCAGCCTGACCCGCGCGATCGTCTTTCCTTTCATCCCCTCGATGACCTGTTCAGCGGCATCAGAAGGCACATCGACGGTGGAATAGGTGTCGTAGATGTTGATCGCACCGATGGCGCTGCCGGGGATCCCGGTCTCGCCCGCGAGCGCCCCGACGATATCTTTCGGCCGGATCTGGTGCTCCCGCCCGACCGGGATCCGGAGGAGGGCAAGCCCCCGGACCGGCCTGATATCCTGCGGCTGCCCCTGGCCGGTCCCGCCGAGTTCCAGTTTCAGGAGAGCGGCGGCGACCTCGAGCGAGGTGTAGTCCCCGGCGATGATCCGCTCGATGACATTCACGTATTTGCCGAGATCGCCGTCATCGATTGTCTGCTGCACCCGGTCGATCAGTTTCCGGGTCCGGCTCTCCTCGACATCTCCCTGCGTCGGGAGCGGGATCCGGGCGATCCGGATCTTTGTGTAGTTCTGGATCGTCCGGAGTTTGAAGTACTCCTTCGGACCGACGAACGTGACCGCCCGGCCGGCACGTCCTGCCCGTGCCGTCCTGCCGATGCGGTGGATGTAGTACTCGATGTCCTGTGGGACGTCGTAGTTGATGACCAGATCGACGTCTTCGACGTCGATGCCCCGTGCGGCGACATCTGTTGCAACCAGGATATCGATCGACCCGGCCCGGAACTTCGCCATCACCCGGTCACGCAGAGTCTGTTTCATATCCCCGTGGAGGCCTTCGGCGAAGTAGCCGCGGGCCTGGAGGTGGGTCGTCAGGTCGTCGACGCCCTGTTTGGTGTTTGAAAAGACAAGGGTCAGGTCGGGGTCGTACATGTCGAGCAGCCGGGTGAGGATCTCGAGTTTGTCGCGACTCCGCACCTCGAGGTAGAGCTGCTCGATCTGCGGAACGGTCACCTCCCGACGCGCGACCGATATGAACTCGGGATCTTTCTGGAACTTCTTTGAGATCTCAAGGATGGGTTTTGGGAGGGTGGCCGAGAAGAGGACGGTCTGACGGTTCTCCGGGGTCTCGTCGAGGATCTTCTCGATGTCTTCCCGGAATCCCATATCGAGCATCTGATCGGCCTCATCGAGGACGACGAGCCTCACCCCCTCAAACGAGAGCGTCCCGCGGTCGAGGTGGTCGAGCACCCGACCGGGCGTCCCGACGACGATCTGGACGCCGCGCTCCAGCGCCCGGAACTGCCGGTCAATCGGCTGGCCGCCGTAGATCGGGAGGATGTTGATACCCCGGTGGTGTTTTGCAAGGCGGACGAACTCTTCGGCGGTCTGGATGGCGAGTTCCCGGGTGGGGGAGAGGACGAGGACCTGCGTCTCCCGGCTCTCGGGATCGACGTGCTCGATCGCGGGAACACCGAACGCCGCGGTCTTTCCTGTCCCGGTCTGTGCCTGGCCGGTGACGTCGCGCCCGTCGAGGATCGCAGGTATGGTGCTGACCTGGATGGGTGTGGGCTCTTCAAAGCCCATATCTTCTATTGCACGGAGCGTCTTTGGCGAGATATTGAGATCCTGGAAGGTGATATTCTTCTCCATTCTATTACTTCTTGGTTTTGTGACCTCTTTATATGTCGCATCCTGCTGCCGGCGGAACGGGCATATCTCCCGGGAGAGCAAATGTACCGGTATGCCTCTTCGACCGTCGCTGGATGCCATAACGATGCGGGGGATCTACCGCCGCTACGCCGCCGCCCGTCCCGACCTCGACGGCATCCTCCTGCCCGGCCTCCTGCCCCACGACGCCTGCAATGCCGCATCCCGGATGCCCCGCCGCGTGAAGGTGCTCTTCGTCGCCGAGTCTCCGCCCTGGGCCGCCGGGCGGTGCGAGATCGCAGAGCCGGCCGATTGCAGGAACCCGGGCTACCCCTACTTCTGGAACGACCACTACGATGCGCCGAATCGCCTCGGCGCCGCGCCCCTCGCCTGCAGGTTTGCTGAGAACCTCTTTGTGCTGCTCGGACTCGACGGCACCTCGCGCCGGGAGAACCTCGATCTCTTCACCGGGGCGGGGTTCTACCTTGTCGATACTGTCCGGTGCATCGTCCGGAAGAACCGCAGACCGGCTATCCCGGCCGATCTCGTCCGTATGAGCGCACGAGAGATCCTTGCGCCCGATATCGCCGCCCTCGCCCCGGAGTACGTCGTCGCCCTCGGGAATACGGCGCTTGCCGGCCTCAAGTGTATCGAGCCCTACACAAGCGCCCTCTCCGGCGCAGGCCGGATCACCGGGCTATCCATGGAGGCGATCTTCGAGGAGTGCGGGCTCCTCTGTCTCCCCTATCCGGGCGGGCGCAACCGGCGGTATCTCGACCGGATCCGGGCGGGGTTCGCGCTTTTCCAGGATTGCACGGGGTGATGGGGCGCTTCCTCATCTCGAGGGGTTCTCTGCCTCCTGCTCAGCCAGCCTCTTTTTTCCTTCTTCGTACATCTGCTCCTTCTGCCTGCGGAGCTTCGCGGCCATCTCCTGCTCTTCGGGGCTCCCCGTATCCTCAATCTGGACTTTCTGCGCTGCTTCCATGATGTCGCGGGGGCTTAAGTACCCGGACGGCCTCACCTTCTCCCTATCCTCCCGGTACTCCTCCTCGATCTGCTCCCGGCGCGTTTCTGCGACGGATTGCTCAGCCGCCGCGCCTATCGTGATCTCCTTGCCGTGCGCCGCGGCGACCTTCTTCAGCTGAACTTCGAGGACGCCGTTCTTGAACGTGGCGATCGCCTCTTCGCCCCTGACGTCTGCAGGGAGGGTAACTGTCCGTGAGATCGCGCCGAACCGCCGTTCCCGCACATGATATCCCATCTCCTGCTCTTCCCTGACCTCCTCCCTCCGGGCGGTGATCCTGAGCGTCCTCGGGTCGAGGAGCCGGATGGATATACCCTCTCTCTCGACGCCGGGGAGATCGGCGATGACCACGACGGTTGTATCGTGTTCAAGGACATCGATCACTGTTTCGGGAACTGCCGACTGCTGTGCAGCTCCGGGGAGCCGTTGCACCGCCTCGGAAAACTGCCTCTGCATATCGCCCATCATCCGGTCGAATTCGTCCCAGATCTCCCGCGGTGATCTTCTCCATGCCATGGTTTCCACTTCCTGCCGGTCTCGGCAGGCACACTGGGTACAAACAGGATATATATGTTCCTATGCAGGGCCAAAAGAAGGGAGAATGTATATCAGACCGATGTACCGGGGTTTTCCAGAACGTAAGCGACCGTTCCTTCCTCGAACCCCTCGCCGGCACGGACGAACCCGCTCTTCTCCAGCACCCGGATGGATGCGGCAAGGTCGGGGTAGATCGACGCCTCGATCCGCCGGATGCCCGGGAGAGCGAAGAACGCACCGGTGAGGTGGCGGATTGCCTCGGTCGCATACCCTCTGCCCTGGAACTCGTCGAGCACCGAACAGCCGATGAGAACCCGGTCATCCGTCTCCTCAAGCGCAGGGGGCGTAGCGGTCGCCAGGGCGCCGATGAGAGTCCGGCCTCCTGCTGCGGGGTCGTCAAGCACCCAGTACCAGACGGTGAAGAGCGGATCGCCGCCTTCGGCCGTCATCTGGATGAATGCTTCGAGCGTCTCTTCATCGAGGAGCGATGGTGGCCACGATCCCGGGATCACAGCATCGATGAGGCGGACAAGGTTCTCGCGGTCGTTACGGTCGCTCTCAAGGATCTCGGGCGTCGCCGGGATCAGGTCGAGGTGTTCGGTGCGGATGCGTTTCATGGTGGTTACAGCCATAGTAACTATCGTTAGCTGTGGGATGGTTCTTATCAGTTGCGGATTATCCCGATATATGACATAGAATGGAGAAGAAGCTCCTGTCCGGTCGCGGAGAGGAGATATCTCCGGGAGAAAATAGGATGGTCTGATGTTCGGGCGGACGATACCCGTATGCTGCGCACAGGACAGCGTGATCGAGACGACCTCGGCAGGACTTTGCTATCACCGGCATCGCGATACTCTTCGCGGTCATGCTCCTTGTGCAGCACCGTGCTGAATTTCTTCATGGCGAGCCTCCTCGGCTACATGCTGATTCTGATCGGTACGACACTCGGCCTTCGGTCAGGGGCTCGGTGCGACCACGTGGATGCTGCTTGCTTATTTTACCCTCCGGAACGCCCGCGACCATGCGTTCCCGGGCGAGGCGTTCGTATCAGTCGCTCAGGAGTTCTCCGGGGGGGCGTAAAAGAGTTCTTTTCGCGGAAAAGCCGGGGCTGAGCGGGTTTCCGGTACCAGTCTCTCGCCGGATCGGCGGCAGATATAAATCCGTTCTCAGGACTGATCAGTAGATATGGACTTCAAAGACTGCGTGCAGCAGCGCTACGCGACAAAGCGGTTTACCGGCAAGCCGATCCCTGATGCGGCCCTCAGGGAACTCCTGGAATTGGTCAGCCTGGCTCCTTCGGCACTCAACCTCCAGCCCTGGCGGATCAGGGTGGTCTCAGACCCAGCCCGGAAGGAGGCCCTGAAACCAGCGGCCTTCGGCCAGGAGCAGATCACGACCTGCTCGCACCTTCTGGTCTTCTGTGCAGATCCCGATTATGACGGGTTGATCCGGCGGCTTGATGCCCAGCTGAAGACGAACAACGTTCCCGAAGAGATGCGTAGCGCCATCGTGGAGATGGCTGGCCGGTTTGCCGGGACGATGACGCCCGAGCAGCGGCTTGCCTGGTCGCAGGCCCAGACCTACCTCGCTCTGGCAAACGCCCTGCATGGGGCGAAGTCGCTCGGGTTCGATTCGTGCCCGATGACCGGGTTCGACCCCACGGCGTTCAGCCGTATCCTGGCGATCCCTGCACCGCTCGTGCCGGTCATCCTCTGCCCGGTCGGGTATGCCGCAGACAGCCCGGGGCCGAAGATCCGGTTGCCGGTCGAGGAGATCCTGGTCTGAGCCGGGGGGCTCCGGACAAAACCCATCAGGTGGGGGTATGCGCCGACCGCCCTGCAGCAAGGCGGGACGCCGGTCAGAGCGAGCGTGAGCAGTCCAGAAAGCAGTCGTAGCAGAATTGGGTTGCGGAAAGGACTGCCTCGTCGCGGTTTTTGGAATCGTGCCAGTGCCACTCTCTTTCGGTGTAGGGTCGTATGCCGCGCCGCATGCCACCGATGTTCCTGGCATCGTAGCCCTCTTCACAGAGGATGAGGGTGTAGCGGCTCACCTGCGGAGAGGCGGCGCTCAGGCCGTAAAGGATCCCGATCTCCAGGGTGGCCGAATCGTTGATGCCGTATTCGCCCTCCACTTCCGCGGAAGAAATGGATGATGTATACCTGGCTCTCTTCGATAAGAACTTCTGCCAGCCGGAAGTCATAGGCGCGATCGTCCTCTCCGGGCTCTTTCGGGTGAGATGCCGTAAGGTCATATGAGACCCGGGCGTTGAACCCTTCGCGCTCGCGGAGGTGGTGTCTCAACGCTTCAAGGTGCGATCTCTTGAACGAACCGAACAGGCCGACGGTGAGCCCGCCTTTGAGCCTTTCTGCATAATCGAGGTCCCTGTTGAGTCCGGCGAGGAGATCCATCAGAGGAGTATCGTGGTTCTCATGGATAACAGATCATGGTATCAAATTTGATACTATAGTGCACAATATTATATATTGTGGTAACAAATGTGGAACTGTATGGGGTCCAGGTGTGAACCATGAACGAGACGATCCTTGAGCAGCATATATCCAAGGTCCCTTCGGTGATCATCAATGCCACGGCCCCCCTGGGGAATCGGAAGGCATGGGCGATCTTCATCGCGCTCCTCGAGAGGGACGAGGGACTCAGGTTTAACCAGATCCGGGAACTCTTCGAGGCGGAACCTCCTGAGATATCGAGGGCCTTAAAAGCGCTTACAAACGCGGGACTGATCTCCAGACAGGCCCGCAGCCTCGATGATATCGGGAATGCCGAAGCATCGTTCTACGTGCCGACCACACTCGGAAAAGCCCTGATCACGGCCCTGTATCGGGGGCTCCTGCCGTCGCGGGAGGACGCTGGACCCACACGGGCGCACTGCCGGGAGAGCCCGTTCTCCGCGGGCAGGATCACGGCTTCGGCGCCGGGGGAGGAGTAGGTGCATGTCCCTCAAGAGATGGCCGGCGGTCGAGGTATCGCGGGACCCGGCGTGCAACGTGGCCCCCGTGGACGGGGTTTACGGGACACTGATTCCCACGCTCGGCCAGGTGGCGTTCTACTGCGATCTCCCCGAGATCGGTGCCGACGAGGACGGCGAGATGGTTGTCGAGTCCATACAGCGCCGGATTGTCTTTGATGCACGGATGTCGCCCGCGACCTTCCGTGCCATCGCCCGCTGGATGATGGATCAGGTGGAGGACTACGACCGGCAGGAGCGGGAGAATCGATAAGCCGGTTGAGCGAAGGCCACGTCTCCTTTCCGCAGAGTATGCGTATGCCCGGAGCGAAGGTTCATGATGGTAAAGGACGACATTCACAACACTCGTTGATACAGGAGGGGTGGAGAATGAACTCAAGAGACAGGAAATCACCCGGTAGGGAAGGCGTTCGCGACCCTGAGTCCTCATACAGCCCGCACCCGCCGCAGGATTCGATCGTTTGCGGCCCCGATAGCCCGCCGCAGGCCCGTGAAGGACCGCCCTACCCCTCAAAACAGGAGGACTTCACGCTGCTCATCGAGCGGCACAAGAAGACCCTCGACCTTCTGGCGGAGTGATCACTGCCCTGCTTTTGCAACCGAGTGCAGCCAGGCCAGTAGTTCTTCCCGCGTGAGCCTGCCTTCGGCAATCTCCCGTACCACGCGGTTGTTCTCCTCATCGGGGCTTGTAATGACGTATCGTTCCGGAGTCCGGAGCAGGATGAGGGCTGCGAGCAAAAATGCAATTCGCTTGTTCCCCTGGACAAACGGATGCCCCGTCACAAGACCGTGGAGGACGAACGCCGCTCTCTTGAACGGGTCAGAGATATCGTTACTCGCGGTGATGACAAAGTCGAGGTTTCCAGGATTGAGGAGCCGCCCCTCAAGGCCCTGGTCTTCCTCGACGCCGCTTGCCCGGATGATCTCTATCTGGTAGCCGATGACCTCTTCGACCGTGAACTCTTCCATACGCTCTCACAGTTTCCGTCCGCTCTCCGGCGCCGGATAGGCAGATAATAACCCGTTGGAGGCGGCCGGGAATAAGGTTGTTCATGGGGCCGCTTGACACCCTCAAGCGCCTGATCAGCGATGAGCATACACCTGGGTATGCCGCGGTCGTCGATGCACGGGATGATCAGGTCTGTTGGATTGAGGCTCTGGTCCGGCACCTGCACTGGCAGGACTTTGAGGTGCTCGTCGATCTGGTCTTCTCCGGTTCAGGCTGGCGG
>JBAYQF010000054.1:0-8319 GCA_041677325.1 Methanoculleus sp. | reverse complement strand
TGCAGGATCGCTTCTTCGATGACGTTACCCGACGCAAGTCCGTTTGAGTCGCTCCGGAAGAGCGGGATGGTCATGCCGAGCGAGTCGTAGGGGTGGAAGACGGCGTTGCTCGGGACGTAGATCTCCTCGTCGTTCAGGATATCCCATGCCGGTGTCCAGTGGATCTTCTCCCCTTGCTCGAGTTCGCGAGGGAGAAGGAGATCTTCGGGATGTACCGCCCGCCACGGGCCGATCTCATCGTAGGTCGCGTACTCCATCCGGTCGCCCCGGTACTCGGCGCAGTACCGTTCGACCGCCTCCATCATCGCCGAGACCCGGGCGTGCACCGGCTCTTTTCCTTTTCCTGCGTGGACGCGGGCCGATCCCCGGGCTGCTCCCGGACGGACGGCTGTAAAGACCGGGATCCCAATACGGTCGAGAGGGGTGACGTCGATGATCTCGGTGACACCGATCTCCGTCATCAGCGGCTCCACAACGGCACGGGTCTCCTCCGGAGACCGGGAACGGTGTGTCCCATCAAAGTATAGTTTCTCTACCGGGCGAATCGTGATTGCCATTAAAGGTACCTTGGAGGTGATACCTTAATAGTTTGGCAGATATACTACCTCATATGAGCACGGATGACGTAGCAGTGGGTGCAGTTGTCCGGTATCCCCGCACCGGCACGGTTGGAAAAGTCGTGCGGATCGAGGAGATCGATGGCTGGAGGTATGCCGAGATCGACAGCACCGGTCTCTACTACCGGGTGGATGAACTCATCGGTGCCGACAAGACGGTCGGAAAGGTGGAGAAGAAAGGTCACTCCCTTGAGGATTATCTCAAAGAACACAAAGAGTTCCAGGAGCAGCTCGAGGAGGTCTGGTCTCGAGGTACGGACCAGAGCTGTGAAGGCGGCGGTTAATCATCAACCGGTATGGTGGTGAGTTTCACCGCCTCAACCCCTTTCTGCGCCATCAACCTCTCGGTAATGTCTTTTAATACGGCACCGTCTCCCCGGATCAGGATCACTTCGAGACACTTGTTGTGGGTCACGTGCGAGTGTAGAGATGCTTGAATGCTGCCGGCGTATTGGTGCTGGATCTCGGTGAGCGTCTGGAGCAGACCGCGCTGGTCATGATCGTAAACCATGGTTATGACCCCCTGGCGCTCGCCTTTTACGTCGGATATCCACTGGTAGTGAGTGATATAACTTCGTATTGAATCCCGTATCCCTTCGGAACGGGAGGAGTATCCCCGGAGACTCAGGATCTCATCGAACTTATCTAAGAGGTTCTTCGGGAGAGAGATCCCTATTCGTGAAAGTTCAGTATCGCCTGCCATTGCGATCAACCTTCATATCTCTCTTTATAGTGTATATATTTTCGCTAATAACCAGGGTATTATTCATACTTCGTATGCCAAACAGGTGGTGACAGCCAGGAGAATTCCCGCATATCCTATAAAAGAGCAACACCGGACGGCAGAATAGCCACTACTGATTATGTATAAGTAGTGTCACTATATATTGGATAAGGAGGTTCGAAAACTTTTGCGAGATGCATTCATTCCCGGTGTCAATATTGGGCTCGTAGGTCATGTCGATCACGGCAAGACCACCCTGGTCAGCGCGCTGACCGGAACCTGGACGGACAGGCATAGTGAGGAGATCAAGCGCGGCATCTCCATCCGGCTCGGCTACGCAGATACAACTTTTTACCGGTGCGAGAAGTGCGAGGGGGCTGATGCTTACACCTCTCAGCCGGAATGCCCGAACTGCGGGGGAAAAGCAGTTGCCTTCCGGACGGTCTCATTCGTCGATGCTCCCGGTCACGAGACGTTGATGGCGACGATGCTCTCCGGATCTGCGTTGATGGACGGCGCGATGCTCGTCATCGCTGCAAACGAAGTCTGCCCGCAACCCCAGACCAAAGAGCACCTGATGGCACTCGAATTGATCGGTATCAGGAAGATCGTCATCGTCCAGAGCAAGATCGATGTGGTCACGCAGGCAGAAGCGCAGGAGCACTATAAACAGATCAAACGGTTCATCAAGGGTACCATCGCTGAGAACGCACCTGTCATCCCGGTATCCGCGCAGAAGGGAGTCAATATCGGTGCCCTGATCCAGACGCTCAATGAGGTCATACCGGAGCCTGAACGCAACCCCGAGATCGATCCGTTGCTGCTCATCGCGCGGTCGTTTGACGTCAACAAGCCCGGCTGCAGCTGGCGGGACGTGAAAGGCGGCGTCATCGGCGGTTCGCTCATCCGGGGGGTGCTGCGGGAGGGGGACGAGATCGAGGTCCGCCCCGGCCGGCAGATCCAGGTCGAGAATCGGATGAAATGGGAACCGATCGAGACGAAGATCACCTCCGTCAACGCAGGCAAGATCGGCGTGACCGAGGCGGCGCCCGGCGGGCTCCTCGGTGTCGCGACGAAACTCGATCCGGCGCTGACGAAGAGCGACGCCCTCGCCGGGCAGGTTGCCGGGCTTGTGGGGAAGCTCCCACCGGTCTGGGAACGGCTGAAGTTCGATGTCACGCTCATGGACCGGGTGGTCGGCGTGGACAGTGAGCAGATCATCGAGCCCCTGAAGCATAAGGAGCCGTTGATGCTCTCGGTCGGCACCGCCGTCACCGTCGGCGTGATTGTGAACACGAAGAAGAACCAGGTGGAGGTTCAGCTGAAACGGGCGGTTTGCGCGGAGATCGGTGCGCGAATCGCCATCAGCAGACAGGTCGGCGGGCGATGGCGGCTGATCGGCATGGGTGTTCTGGTCGAGTGAGGATCCTCCTCGATACGAACGCCCTGCTGATGCCGGCCCAGTTCGGGATCGACCTGTACAGCGAGCTTATGGCACTCTTCGGGGACTTCGAACCGGTGACGCTCGAAGAGGTGATCGGCGAGCTCTCAGGGCTCGCCCGGGGTCGGGGCCGCGATGCGGCGGCCGCCCGCGTGGGCCTTGCAATGGCCCGGCGCTCGACAGTCGTCCCGAGCGGGAGTACCGCGGAGCATGTGGACGACAGGATGGTCGAGTATGCCCGACGGGAAGGATGCACCGTGGTGACAAATGATCGCCAGCTCCGAAACACCCTCCTCTGCGAGGGAATCGACGTTGTTTCGATGCGGAGAGGGAGAACACTGGAGCTGCTGAGGGGATAGGTGAAACCATGTATTATAAGATGACGCTGGAGGACAAGGTGCGGGTTCCCCCCCACCGCCTCGGGGATGATCTGGAGAAGGTCATCCTCAATGTATTGCAGGAGCAACTGGAAGGGAGCATCGCGAAGGAGATCGGCATCTTCATCGCGGTGACGAATATTCTCAATGTCGGCGAAGGGGAGCTGATCCCCGGGGATGGCGCCGTCTACTACGATGTCAGGTTCGAGGCGGCGGTGCTCCGCCTGGGGCTCCAGGAGGTGATCGAGGGACAGGTGGTCGAGACGACGAGTTTCGGCGCCTTCATCAGCCTTGGCCCTATCGACGCCATGCTCCACGTGAGCCAGATATCGGATGAATATATCAACTACGATGAGAAGAACGGCAGGCTGGTCTGCCAGGACTCGAAACGATCGATCACCGTCGGCGACGGTGTCCGTGCGCGGATCGTTGCACTCTCGTTGAACGAGCGCGAACCAAGAGAGAGCAAGATCGGCCTCACCATGCGCCAGTCCGGCCTTGGAACCACGACCTGGCTGGAAGAAGACCTCGAAGAGGAGAAGAAGGGGGCGGCATAGAATGGTCGTCCGTAAGAAAGTGGTCAAGGTCTGCCGCGAGTGCCACCGGGTCGTTGAGGGGGAGAGCTGCGTTATCTGCAGTACGACCAACCTGAGCGAGGACTGGGCGGGCTATGTCGTGATCATCGATCCCGAGCACTCGGATATAGCAAAGAAGATGAACATCACCATGGCCGGCAGGTATGCGCTGAAGGTCCGCTGATGCTCCGGCTTCCCGAAGAGCACCGGGGCCTTTTTAAAAGACCATTCGGCACCCTGTACGGGAGTGTCGATGAACTCCTTCCCCTCCTTGAAGGCAGGGCGATCTATGCCGTCGGGGATGTGGTGACCCATAACCTCCTTGTCGCAGGTGTCACCCTTGAGATCGCCGTCATCGACGGTTACACGATGCGCACCCCCTGCAACCGTTCACCACTGCTCCAGGCGAGGTGGCTGACGGCAAAGAACCCTCCCGGCACGATCACCGGTGAACTTGAGATGGCTATCGAGGAGGCTGTGAGGGATCCTCCTGCGGTGGTGTTCGTCGAGGGTGAGGAGGATCTCGCGGTCATACCGCTTGTCCTTGCTGCACCACCCGGTGCGGCCGTCCTCTACGGCCAACCGGGGGAGGGGGTCGTCCTCCGGATCGTGGATGCGGCAGCGAAGCGGGAGGCTGCATCCATGCTTGAAGTTTTTGTGCGCGATTGAGGGGAGGGGCTCCACCGTCATTCACGATGCGGGTGCATGTGAGGAGATGAGGGGCCCGGGAGAGGGTTGTCTCCGCACCCCCATCCCAGAGTTTAAATAAATCTGTCGACAACATTTTAGGGATATCGATGGATTTCGAAATTACCCGTGACGTGAGGAACGAGTTGTTGAAGAGGCGGGAGCTTGAGTTTACTCTCACCTTCGACGGACCTACGCCCTCGCGGAGGAGCATCCGGGAGAAGCTCGCCGCGCTGAAGAACAAAGATGAGAACCTCGTCGTGCTGGACCTGGAGAGAACCCGGTTCGGGAAGATGGAACTTCTCGGGCGGGCCCGGATCTACGACGATGAGGAAGCCAAGATCTCGACCGAGCGCGAGTACCTGCTCAAGCGCGGCGAGCCGAAGGCCGAGAGCGAGGCGTAACCATGGCGGCCAAAAAACAGGCGGCAGTGGCCAGCAAGGTCAAGAGACATGAATGCTACGAGGTCAAGGGCGATACGGCAGTCCTGCAGAAGCGGTACTGCCCCCGGTGCGGCCCCGGCGTGCTGATGGCCGCGCACAAGGACCGTGCAGCCTGCGGCAAGTGTGGCTACACCGAGTTCAACAAGTAGATCCTCACCTGGATACAAGATACGGACGCGGCATCGGCCGCGGCCGGCCTTTTTCTCGTAACGGAGCAATACCTGTTTTATGACGCATGACGGCGATCTGGTGCTGGGGCTTGAGGGAACTGCATGGAACCTGAGCGCCGCCCTCTTCGGTGATGACCTGGTCGCCCTCCATTCAGCACCCTATGTCCCGCCGAAAGGCGGGATCCACCCGCGGGAGGCCGCACAGCACCATGCCTCGGCGATGAAGGACGTCGTTTCACGGGTGCTCACGGAACCGGAGCGTATCCGGGCGATCGCCTTCTCGCAGGGTCCCGGTCTCGGCCCATCCCTCCGGACGGTGGCGACCGCCGCACGCGCGCTCTCGATCGCTCTCGGCGTGCCGCTCGTCGGCGTCAACCACTGCGTGGCGCACGTCGAGATCGGGAGGTGGGCGACCGGGTTTGACGATCCGATCGTCCTGTATGCGAGCGGTGCAAACACGCAGGTGCTCGGTTACCTGAACGGCCGTTACCGGATATTCGGGGAGACGCTCGATATCGGGCTCGGAAACGGGCTCGACAAGTTCGCCCGGAGCCACGATCTTCCGCACCCGGGCGGACCTGCCATCGAGAGGCTTGCGCGGGAGGGAAACTACATCGAACTTCCCTACACGGTGAAGGGGATGGATCTCGCCTTCTCGGGGCTCGTCAGCGCCGCACAGGAGAGCAGCGCGCCGCTCGAAGACGTCTGCACAGGTCTCCAGGAGACGGCGTTTGCGATGTGCGTCGAGGTGACGGAGCGCGCGCTTGCGCATGCGGGCAAAGATGAGGCGTTGCTGGTCGGCGGGGTCGGCGCGAACGGGAGGCTGCAGGAGATGCTCCGGGTGATGTGCGAAGAGCGGGGGGCGGCGTTCGCCGTCCCGGAACGGACGTTCCTCGGTGACAACGGCGCGATGATCGCCTATACGGGGAAGGTCATGCTGGAGCACGGCGCGACGCTCTCTCTTGAGGAGTCGCAGATCCGGCCGGGCTACCGGGCGGATGAGGTGGAGGTCGTCTGGCGGAAGGAGCCCGGCGAGGTCTTTGCCTTCGGGCCGCACGAGGGCGGCGTCGCCCGCGGTGCGGAGGCGGTCGTGGAGATCGGGGAGGAGAGCGTGGTCAAGCGCCGGACGAGCAAGCGCTACCGCTATCCGGCGCTCGACCGGCGGTTGATCGCGGAGCGGACCCGGGCGGAGGCGCGCCTGATCGCGGCGGCCCGGCGGGCGGGCGTCCCGACCCCGGTGATCCGCGACGCTACCGCAGATACGATCGTGATGGAGCGGATCCATGGCGAGGTGCTGAAGTACGTCACCGCGCCGGAGACGATCCGGCTTGCGGGTGAGGCGGTCGGGAGGCTGCACGGGGCGGGGATCGTCCACGGCGATCTGACGACGAGCAACATGATCGTCCGCGACGGTCAGTGCGTGCTGATCGATTTCGGGCTTGCATCGACGTCGCCCGAAGTCGAGAGCCGCGGGGTCGATCTCCACGTCTTCTTTCAGACGCTCGAGAGCACGACGGAGGATTTCGAGAGACTGAGGGCGGCGTTCGTCGAGGGCTACGAGGCGGCTTTTTCAGGCGCTGGGGAGGTTCTTACCCGGGAGCACGAGGTCGAACTGCGGGGGCGATACCTCTGAAGGTCGCGGTGGTGACGGGCAACGCCAATAAGGCGCGGGAGGTGGCGGCTTTCTTTTCAGGGGTGTTTGAGGTCGAGCACGTGGCGCTCACGTGTCCGGAGCTCCGCCACGCTGATGTCGGGGAGATCGCGCGCGGAAAGGCGGAGTTTGCCTACCGGGCGCTTTCCCAGCCGCTGATCACCGATGATACCGGGCTTTTTGTCGATGCGCTCAACGGGTTCCCGGGGTCGTATGCCGCCTACGTCCACGACACCATCGGGAACGCCGGCGTCCTGAAACTCATGGAAGGGGTGGAGGACAGGAGCGCCCGGTTCGAGACGGCGATAGCGTTCGCGCGCGAGGACGGGATCCGGGTTTTTCGGGGGGAACTCTTCGGGACGATCGTCGCCCCCCGAGGAGAGGAGGGGTTCGGCTACGACCCGATCTTCGAGCACGACGGGCGGACGCTCGCCGAGATCCCGCTCGCCGAGAAGAGCAGGATCTCTCACCGTGCGCGGGCGCTCGATGCGTTCCGCGCCTGGGTGGAGCAGGAGATCGGCGGCGACAGAACTGTTAATATGAGAAAGCACGAATAGTACCAAACTGACAAGTGGTGTTTTTAACATGGCGAGATTTCCCGAAGCTGAAGCACGTCTGCTCAACGTAAAGATCTGTATGAAATGCAACGCCCGGAACGCAATCCGTGCAACCCGTTGCCGCAAGTGCGGTTCGGACGAGCTCCGGCCCAAGTCCAAGGAACGGAAGGCGTAACGGCGCCTGTCCGGATCCGCATACCCTTTTTGCACGCAGTTTTACGGGTGAGCGGGAGCGCCCTCCCGTTCAGGCGCTGTAGTAGGTGACTTTTCTACCTTCTTCGCTGTACTCGCCCTTGTAGGTCTCGATGTTACGTTTGTAGCCGATCCGCTCCGTAAACCCGAGTTCACGGAGCCGCTCGCGCACCCGCATAACATCCGCCTCGTCTGCCCAGTCCCGGGTGTAGACGTAGATGACCGACCGCTCGTCCCGCGAGTCCGGGTTCGGTTTCGCCGTGCTGACTTTTGCGGATATCCCGAGGGTTCCCTTCACCGTCTCGTCCCGGATCTTTCGCCACGCATCATCCGCGTCGCCGGCGGCGGTGAATATGAGCCATTTTCCCACCTGGTCGTCGTCGATGCCTCCCGGGGACGGGGTAGGGGCGTCCTGGACTATCCAGTATGTCCGGGTTGTCTTCGAAGGGAGAGAACCTTCCCCCTCCATGAGGGATGCGTAGACTGCACGTATCCCGACCGGGAGGAGTGCTTCGGCGAGTTCGGGGTAGTCCTCCCTGAATCGCTCGAATATCTCGCGGATCTCGTCCTCAAAATCGGTTCCCTGTTCGACGAGTTCGAAGAGGGGTTTGTCCCGGGCATAGAGTTCGCGGTTGAGGTAGATCACAAAGAACCCATACGCAATCCCCGCCAGGGACTCCGGATCGATCTCTTCCATACCTAATGATAACCACGAAGAGAGTAAAAATGGTTCTGAAGTGTTATCGGTCAGGCCTCTCTACAACGAGCTCTGTAGCCTGTCCGCCTATGATGGCGGCATCCATGTCGAGGAGGGCGATCTGCGCGCGATGCTGTTCTTCGAGGATAGCTCTGCTGATGGTCACTTCGTTCAGTGTCATCTGCTTT
>JBAYQF010000053.1:0-8332 GCA_041677325.1 Methanoculleus sp. | reverse complement strand
CGATTCTGGCGCATTCGACGCCATCCAGCACGCGGCGATCACGGCGCTGACCGGTCCCCAGGACTGCGTCCGAGAGGCCTGCTCGATCTACCAGGAGCGCCGCGACGTCCTCGTCGCCGGACTTACTGAAATCGGTCTCGACGTCACGGCGCCGAAGGCCACCTTCTACGTCTGGGCGCCGGTCGACGACAGCATGGCGTTCGCCGCAAAACTCCTTGATGAGACCGGGATCGTCGCGACACCCGGCGTCGGGTTCGGCACAAACGGCGAAGGGTTCGTCCGGTTCGCGATCACCCGGTCGGTCGAGCGGATCCGCGAGGCGGTCGACCGGATGCGGGGGCTCGATCTGTGATTCTCCCCTCCCACCTCTCGGTCGAAGGCGGACACCTCCATATCGGCGGCCACGACACCGTGGAACTTGCCGAACGGTTCGGCACCCCGCTCTATGTCACGAGCGAGGATAGGATCCGTGAGAACTTCCACCGGTTTGCAGGAGCGCTCAGGAACCACTACAGAAAGGTCCAGGTCCTCTACGCGGCAAAAGCGAACGGCAACCTCGCGGTCTTTAAGGTACTTGCGTCAATGGGCGCCGGGGCGGATGTCTTCTCCGCCGGAGAGGTCGCGCTTGCCCTTACCGCCGGGATGCGGCCGGAGTTGCTCCTCTTCAACGGGGGCTCAAAGACCTCCGCCGACCTCGCCCTCGCGGTCGAGAAGGGGATCCGGGTCTCGGTGGACTCGCTCGACGAACTCCGGCAACTCGATAGGGCGGCGGGGGGCGCAGGAAAAACCGTCGATATCGCCTTCCGGGTCAACCCCGCGATCAACGTCCCCACCCACCCGAAGATCGCGACCGGCCTTGCGACGAGCAAGTTCGGCATCCCGGCAGGAGAGATCCTCGACGTTTACCGGGAAGCGCTCGCGCTCGAGCACGTAAACCCGGCCGGCATCCACTGCCACATCGGCTCGCAGATCCTCGCCGTGGAGCCCTTCGCCCGCGAGGTCGAAGTCCTGATCGATGTCGCGGGCGATCTCATCGATATCGGGGTCGACCTCTCGTTCATCGATATCGGGGGCGGCCTCGGGATCCCCTACTTGCGGGAGACCGACCGCGCTCCGACGCCGGAAGAGTATGCGGAAGCAGTCATGCCGGTCTTCCTCAGGGGCATCAAGGAACTCGGGATCGAGCCTGAACTCTGGGTTGAACCCGGACGGTGGCTCGTTGCCGACTCGACGATCCTCCTGACGCGAGTGAACTCGGTCAAGGCCGCTCATAAAGCGTTTGCAAACGTCGACGCCGGGTTCAATCTCCTCGTCCGGCCGACGATGTACGACTCCTACCATGCGGTTGTCGCGGCGAACAAAGCCGATGCTCCCGCGGTGCGGGAGTATTCCGTCACGGGCCCGATCTGCGAAACGGGCGATATCCTCGCAAAAGACCGGATGCTCCCCGAACTTGCCGCGGGCGACATCATAGCGGTGCTCGATGCCGGGGCATATGGGTTTGCGATGTCGTCGCAGTACAACAGCCGCCCCCGGTGTGCCGAGGTACTCCTTTCCGGCGAAAAAGCTGCTCTTATGCGCCGGGCCGAGACGATCGACGACCTGACGGCTGCGATGGTGACGCCGCCCTGGCAGGAGTAGGGCGGGAACTGTGAAGTTCCACTACCTCCTGGTCGACGACATCCTCGAGAAGGGCGAGTTCGAGCGGCGAGTGGAGGAGAAGGTGGTGGAGTCTGGCGATCTCCTCGATGACCGGACGGCGGCGATGCTGGTCGTCAGGGATCTCGGCCGCTCACACATCCGTATACGCGATCTCGCGGCCGCCCCGAGCCTCGCCTGCTTCTTTGCAAAGGTGCTCAGCGTCGGGGAGCCGCGGGAGTTCGAGCGGCCCGACGGCACGCCCGGGATCGTCGCGAACGTTACGGTGGGCGACGAGACCGGGAGAGCCCGGGTGACCCTCTGGGACGAGAAGGCCACGGCGGTCGCGGAGATCGAGGCGGGCGATGTCCTCGAGATCCTCGGTCGGCCGAAAGGCGGCGGGAAGGTTCCCGACGTCACCGTCGTCGCCATCCAGGAGGCGGCATGCGAGATCGCCTGCGAGGAGACCGCAGCTCCCGGGGGGCCCGGGCCCGCCGGGGATCTCGAGGTCCGGCTGATCGCAATCGAGAGCCCGCGGACGTTCACCCGCCGCGACGGCATGCCCGGGGAGATGGTCGAGGCGGTGATCGGGAATGAGGACGGCATCTTCCGGCTCGTCGCCTGGGCTCCGGACGTCCTCCTCGGGGCGGAGCCGGGGGAGATGGTCGTCATCCGCGGGGCGACCGCCCGCGAGAGCGACCGGGGGATCGAGTACAGTATCGGCGAATCTGCATCTGTCTCACCTTCTGATCGGGAGATCGACCTCCCGATGGACACCGTCGCCGGTATTGAGGAGGGGGGATCCTACTCGCTCGCCGGGACGGTGGTCTCCGTCCAGCCCTCCAGATCGTTCGTCACGAAGAGCGGGCGGCCGTCCTCGGTCAGAAACCTGATCATCGCCGATCCGACCGGCGAAGTCCCGGTCGTCGTCTGGGGCGAGAAGGCGGATGAACGCCTGGTTCCCGGCGACCGGATCGAGGTCTACAACGCGACGGCCCGGCGGGGGCGGTATGGCGGCATCGAGGCGCACCTCTCGTGGGGGAGTGCGCTCGTCATCCTCGGTGAGGAGGAAGAGGAGATCGAGGTGACGGGGATGGTCATCGCCACCCGGCAGGGAGTCTCGCTCGACACCGGTGACGCCTGCTACCTTCTTCGTGAACCGCTGCCCGTCGGCTACATCGTGCGCGCGCGTGGTACGGTGCACAGAGGCGTGATCCATCCGGACCACCTGGAGCCGGTGATCCCCGACCTGGACGAGCTGCAGCGCCGCCTGGATCAGTTCCTCGAAGAACCCTGATCCCGATCATCACTTTCACCCCGCACGGCGAGCGACCTTTATCTCTCCTGCTAAAGACATCTAGTGTAACGCAAGAGACACACACCAAGAGATCAAGTGAGGATTGAGATGTCAGAGATTGATCTTGAAGATTTACCCGGCGTCGGGCCAACCACCGCCGACAAACTCCGTGAAGCCGGATACGGGACCGTTGAGAGCATAGCCACGGCCACCACGTCGGACCTCTCTGAGGCGGCTGAGCTCGGCGAAGGGACTGCAAAGAAGGTGATCCTGGCCGCCCGGAAGATGGCGGATATCGGTGGATTCAAGACCGGTCGGGATATCCTGGACCGGAGGCAGGGGATCAAGAAGCTGAAGACTCTGGTTCCCGAGTTTGACGAGCTGGTCGGCGGCGGCCTTGAGACTCAGGCGATAACGGAGGTCTACGGGGAGTTCGGGTCGGGGAAAAGCCAGCTCGTCCACCAGATGGCTGTCAACGTCCAGCTCGCCGAAGAGCTTGGCGGCCTGCATGGGAGCGTCGTCTACGTCGACACCGAGAACACCTTCCGACCGGAACGGATCGAGCAGATGGTCGGAGGACTCCCGGAAGAAGCAGATCTCGGGCAGATCGAGGAGATCCTGGAACGGATCCATGTCGCCCGTGCGCACAGTTCCGACCATCAGATGCTGCTCCTCGATACCGCTCGTGAACTTGCAAACGACCTGCGGAGCTCGGATTATCCTGTCAGGCTCTTCGTCATCGATTCGTTGACGTCCCTCTTCCGTTCGGAGTACGCAGGAAGGGGAACCCTTGCCCCCCGGCAGCAGAAACTGAATCGTCACATGCACGACCTCCTCAAACTGATCGACGATCATAACGCCGTCGGCCTTGTGACAAACCAGGTGATGTCGAGTCCCGGCATCCTCTTCGGTGATCCCACGAGACCGATTGGCGGTAATATCGTCGGCCACACAGCAACCTTCCGCCTCTACCTGCGTAAGAGCAAAGGCGGGAAACGGGTCGCCCGCCTGGTGGACAGCCCGAACCTCCCCGAAGGCGAGGCGGCGTTCATGGTCGAGATGGCAGGGCTTAAACAGTGCTGAAGGCGCTCGTAACGGATATCGACGGCACAATCACCGACCGGCGGCGGCGGATCAACACCGCCGCCGTCGAGGCTATCCGGACCCTCGTCGACTCCGGGATCGAGGTGGTGCTCGCAAGCGGGAACACCGTCTGTTTCCTGGACGGCCTCTGCAAGATGGTCGGGACGGATGGGACGATCATCGCCGAAAACGGCGGCGTCTACCGGAGGGGTTTCTCAGGAACTCTCCATATCCCCGGTGACCGGGAGGTCTGTCTTGCGGCGTTCGAGGTGCTCAGAGATCATTTTGCCCGAAAGGGCGTGGAACTCGAACTCTACAGCGTGCAGTACCGGTTTGCCGACGTTGCCTTTGCGCGGAATATCGACCCTGTCGAGGCAAGGGCGGTCGTCCGCGACCATGATCTCCCCGCCCGCGTGCTTGATACCGGATTTGCAATCCACCTCCAGACTCCCGGTATCAACAAAGGTACAGCACTTACGGAGCTTGCCCGCGAGATGGGGTTCTCACCCGGCGAGATGATGGCCGTCGGCGACTCTGAGAACGATATCGAGATGATCAGGGCTGCCGGAATAGGTGTCGCAGTGCAGAACGCCCCTGATACGACCCGCGCTGTAGCGGACTGGGTATCCCCCTCTGCGTATGGGGATGGATTCGTGGAAGCCGTAAAGAAGTATTTTGGTGAGTCTGGAATCGGGTGAATCCGGTTCTCGATGAGCGTCTCCATGGTCTCTGTGCAAAGCCGGGATCTCTGTTTTTTCCGGGAAATCATCATCCCTCTCCGTCACATCACAGGATCATACCGGCTTCCTGCAACGGTGGACCTTAACCGGCTTCGCTCCCGCCCTCCACAGGAAAATCCTCTTCCGGTGGTTCCAGGGTCGTTTCCGGTGTGAGTGCCGGGTTTTCTTCCCGGCTCGGCTCCTCAGTCGGGGTTGGTTCCCATATCATCCCCTCCGTTCCGGTCACGGCTGGACTAACCTGTGTTGGTTCGGGTATGGTTTCCTCAGTCAATGTTGGTGTGGGCGCAGATGTCTGTTCAAACGTTGGTTCGACAAGTTGTGTTGGTTCCTGTGTCGATATGGGATCGATCTCTAGTTCCGGTGCTGGTGTTACCGGCAAATAGGGATTATCCAGCCTTCCTTCGCGATACAACCGTAGCGGGACAGAAGGAGGCAGATCATAATACCTCGGTTTTCCCGGCTGTTTTTCAGGCATTATTTCCTGTTTACCGTAGTAATTTCGCGGGATGTAGTCTTCTTCTCCGATGTAAGGATCTCGCATGAATGCATTTTGAACAAAGTTTATCGTGCTCACCACATACATCGGGGAATCCTCCGAGTAAATGAGGATCACCGATTCAGCTACCGGGTACTCCCATCGGTCAAGCCATGCTTCATATCCAAAACGGGAATCAATGCTCGGACCGCCCTCGTTCCGTTCCCCGTTTGGCCCATAGTTCAGGATATGAAAGTGTAGATAGATGTTTCTTAATTCAATATTGCTGAAATGGTAAACATGATCGCATAGTTCATAATACATCATTTTGTTGTTTATTCCAGCGGGAAACTCTGATTCGGCGACGATACTCGTCGTTCTTGTATCATGGTCGATGATGTAGTAATATGTGCGGGTAACTCCTGCGGTTCCCGTCCATTCCTCGGTTATAATCTCAGTTGTCGGTATCGGATCAATCTCGTCGATGGTCGGTTCCGGGGTTGAGGTTGCGATAGGGGTCGATGGAACAGGCTGTGTCGTTGTCGTAGGCGAGGGTGAAGGAGACGTATCGCCCGGGGAAGGTATCGAATCCACAGTCGGTGTCGTGACCGGCGTTACAATCACCGTCCAGGTCTCCCCCGTCGTCAGAGATGTGCACGTGTAATTTCCCACGGCAGTAAACATATGCGTGAACGAATCACCGGGGTTAAGTAATCCAGAGTCGAAGGAGGCATTCGTTTCGGTCCCTGTGACGGTCCGGGCTGTATCTCCATTGTTGACCCATTTCACCGTAGTACCCGAAAAAACTGTGATCGTGTTCACCGTAATGCCGCTATCGACCATCGAAACCTTCACGAGCGGTGCCGGAGTCGGTGTCGGTGGGGATGCCCCGGAAGAGCCGCCACCGGCACCGCCTGACCCGGACAACTCGGCGACCGGAACCGCATTGTGCGGCATCGCGGTCCGACCGGAAGCCGGACCGGACTCCTCAAAAGCCCCATCCCCACTCCTATTCGTCGTATTAACGACATCTTGAGAGACAAACACGCCCCCTGCAACCACAGGCTCAACCCCCACTGTACGGTTCTGATCGCCTGTCTCGAGCCCGCCGGCTGCAAGGATCACAGCGTAACAGAGGGCGAGGGTGAGAACGATGCTGAGAATAATTTGCACCTGTTTCATGGTTATAACACCGCCGGACCCGTGGTTTTAGATATTCGGCCACGGATATATTCAACCGTGAATACATGTCCAGGGATATATGTATTCCCGGGTGGTCATTCAACCCTGGTGATGAGCAATACGTTGCACAGGCCGATCAACCATGCCCGATATAGAGGGGTTGAGCCCGGAAATACGGGATTGTCCCATCGGTCTTTCTCGAAAAGTGCGGCAGGGCTGGAACCTGCAACCCTGACTACGCCCGTTCTGTTGTACGAAGTCGGATCTCTCCCCACCAGTGCAGAAGCCCGGATCCGGCGTTCACCGTGAGACTATCATGTCCCCGCCCACCTCGGACCCCGGGCCGTATCCATCCACGTTGGCCCAACCCCCGGGGGTATCTGTCGTTGCCCCCAACCCGTTCCGGCCTATTCTACGCAGAACGTCCCTCTGAGGCGTTATTATGCCATACACGTTGATCCTCGTGCCTGGTTGGTGCTCATACATCAGGTGAACCCTCCGGGTGCCTGCACCATGAAACAGCCATCCTCACGGCCGGGATTTTACTCCAGGAGACTAGAGGGGCGTGAGCCTGCTTTAAGGAGCGTTCGAGAGAGACCCGTTCGCTAAAAAAGTATTGTCCCTATCTCTTCAGCAGGTAGCGGTCGACGACGACGTAATCCTTTATGTCTTTCACCGCCTCAAACGGCACGAACATCTTGTCCCCGTCTACCCTGTAGCCGTCGGTCTTGAACGTATCGTCCGGTTTGATGAGCAGGTCGATGACCTGCCCGGTGTTGAGATCGACTATGATATTCTTGATAGTCCCGATGAGCATACCATCATTGCTCATCACTCTCTTCCTGGCAAGAAAACGGCAAAAGGTTTTGGTCATATAAAATCGTGGGGTGTTTGTACTATATAAACCTTTTAAAACCCTGAAAATCACAGAAAAGCGTAATACAGGGTATTTCATACCATGTATGCGCCGCCGCTACATGCAGTGAGGGTTATGATGTTCGGGTTCCTCTCTGTCAGGTGGTACAGGTTTCGATCAACGAATCCTGAATCTCCTGCCTCCGGTTGGCAGTGGATGGCATATCGCCCGCTTGCGCGAAGATCCGAGAGATCACAGGGCTGTTCGGCCCTGTTACTCGCTGCTGAAGTGTGTACAATACCGCGTCAAGACCTGCTCCAGCGATTCTCCGGAAGAAAAAGAGTGAATTTTGGTTTACTTCACGGTCTCGGCCGCCATCCGGACATCGGTTGCCTTGACCGTCTTCCTGCCTGCGTGGCCGGCAAGCTTGATTGCTTCTTTCGCGATCCGTGATGCATACTGTTCCATCAGTTTCGCGAGCTCTTCATTGGCATCGGAGCTCACACGCTCCGCGCCGGACTTTTTTACGATTCTGCCAACAGGTGCCAGTGGTATATCAGTCATGATCCATTTCCCCCTTTTCACTGAGTTCTGTGAAATGCACTCATCCACAGAACCCGTTTAACAGAAGCACCATGGGTATCCTCATATAAATACTTATCCGTGATCAGAGGGGTTGGAGCTCAAAATTTCGAACGAGAAGGGGATCAAAGTGAGGGAAAGACCCGAATTATATCGGTCTGGGTAATGATCCCGATAGGTTTACCCTCCTCGACCACGATCAACCTCCCGATCTCCCGTTCTTTGAACCGGCCCACGAGATCGTAGAGCTGGATCGACGGCGGTGCCTCGATCACATCGCGTGTCATGACCTCAGCAACCAGAGTATCCAGCGTCAACCCCTCGTCCAGGCCGCGGGCGAGATCGCTCAGCGTTATGATGCCCGCAAGGCTGCCGTCATCCTTCAGCACCGGCGCGCCGTGGATGTGATGAGTATGGAAGAGATGTACGGCGTCGCGGAGGGTGGCGGTGAGCGGCAGGGTCAGGAGCGGGGTGCTCAT
>JBAYQF010000052.1:0-8412 GCA_041677325.1 Methanoculleus sp. | reverse complement strand
GCTTCACCATCGGAGGAAAAGGTCTTTCCATCGATCTTTGGGCCGATGGATTGGCGCCAGAGGCTGGAGAGTTCCCGCGCGCTATGTGCCAGCATAAGCGAGGGATGTTCGCCATCCTGGTATAACTGCCGGTATCTCTCGCCAAACCGGCGATACATGCCGTTTGCGGTTGCCATCGTTGGCAGCCCCATGAAGACGCCTTCTGCCGCCCCCTGCTCCATAAGGCGATGTGCCATCGCAAGCGCGGCTTCGGTCTTCCCGCTCCCGGTGACATCCTCGATGATAAAGAGGTAGGGCCCCTCGGCCAGCTCGTAATCAGCGACGGCCTCCTGCAGGGGTGTCGGGGTCGCGTTCTCCGGCAGAAGGGATGTTATCCCCGGGAAAGGAGCGACTGCTGATGGGAGGACGCCTGCTGCATCGACCGCTGCCTTTGCCCGGGGGACGGCATAATGCTGCCAGTACTCTGGAAGGGGCATCACATCCTGGTGATACCGGAATATCCCGGCATCTGATCCTATCCAATCGCTCAGGACGATCAGCCCGGCGATCAACCATGATATGCGGGCAAAGATCTCGTACAGTTCGGTCGAGTACCGGATAGGCTCATCTGGAGGCTCCGAGAGGAAGAGATCCGCGCAGGCCCGGGCGAACTCGCCGATCGCCTGCTGATCCGTTGGGCTGAAAAGTTCGGAAAATATGCCATCGTCCGTGACAGGTTCCCCATGATGGCCGGCGGACGCCCGTATCCACGGGAGGAAGAGATCATCGAGATCACATGGGTCTTCGTCAGGATCCGTTCCAAACCAGCCTTCGCTTCGCGCCCGCGGCCATACCTCCCGCATAAGGGCGAGCATGCCCATTATCGTGTGACGGTGACTGTACGGCATGCGGCAGATAGTGCCCTGGAGGTGTGACTGGAGAGCAGGGTTGATACCCTGGAACCTCCCGGAAAATTTCCCGATATCGTGGACAGCAAGAAAAAATGTGATGACAGAGCAGACATACTCACTTCGAAGAGGAACCGCCCCGGCAATCCTCCGGAGCAGTTGTGGATCCCTCTTTATCAGTTCGCTGCCGACTGCCGCGACGTCCAGACAGTGGTAGACGAGGAGATGCCACACAAGACCGTCTTCTGTGTTGAATTTACCCCAGTAGCGGTAGATACCCTCGGGTATAGGCGGGTTCATAGCGATGAGTGTTCATGTATGGGTAGGGGATGATAGGTCTATCGGTTTGAAAAGGTTTAGTTTGAACACTTTCCCACATATGATGTTACAACCCAGGCGTTGTAATGAGAAACTCACCTGTTCGGGCGGATCTCTGGATTGTAACAGTGGTATGCCTTTCCAGAAATCATGCCGGCCAGAAAAACGTGGCGCTGTTCACCGACAGCATTATCCCCACAGTATGGGGAACCAGAACGATTTAAGAACCATTCTTTGTACAATGTCGGTTCATCCCTACACAATAGGGAACGCCCTTAATATTATTAGCTTTCAGATATATATCTGGCTTGTCCCCGACATCCAGTTTTGTATCTGTCTTTCCAACCTGCTCAAACCCCCCCGCCAAACAACGCCTGTCCGACAAAATAACAGGCTCCGCCCACGATCGCCGCCGCCGGGATCGTCAGGATCCACGCTACAAGGATCTCCCGGACAACGCCCCACTTGACCGCCGAGTAGCCCCGGGTTGCGCCGACGCCCATGATTGCGCCGGTGATCGCATGGGTCGTCGAGACCGGGACGCCGAAGATGTTCATCAGCGAAAGGACGCCTCCAGCCGCTGTCGATGCGGCAAACCCCTGGTAAGGCCGGATCCGCGTGATCCGGTTAGCCATCTTATCGATGACCCGCCATCCGCCGAGGAGCGTCCCGACGGATATCGCGAGTGAAGAGACCAGTATCACCCAGAGCGGGACGGAGAACTCAGATATCAGGCCGCCGGCGAGGAGCAGCGCAGTGATGATGCCCATCGCGTTCTGGGCGTCGTTACCGCCATGACCCACCGCCTGGAGCGATCCCGAGAAGATCTGGAGTTTCCTGAAGAGATCGTTCAGGCGTCGTGGGGGATAGTTGCGGAAGGCGCAGGCAACAAAGGTGCCGAAGGCAAACGCGGATATCAACCCGAGTGTGGGGGAGATGACGATGAAGATCAGGATTGCAAGGATACCGTTGACCTTCAAAAGTCCCATGATGATAGCGGACGGGATGATCAGCGTCACGCCGATGAGCCCGCCAAGAAAGAGGTTCCACGGCTTGAAATCACCTTTCCAGAGCGTGATGGCACACGTGACGACCGCGCCGAGGATTGCGCCGACGGCTCCGTAGATCACGACCTGTTCGATCATCGTAAGAGGCGGCCAGAAGACCGCGCCAATCCCTGCGGCCGCGATGCCGGCACCAAGGAGCCCCCCGATCAGGGCATGGCTGCTGGATACGGGGATTCCCAGATACGAGGTTATGAGAACCCAGAGCACCGCGCCGACCATGGCCGTGAGGATCATCGGCGGGGTGAGGAAGACGGGATCGACGAGCCCACGCCCAATGGTCGCCGCAATCGCCGTGGTGAAGAGGAGGGGGCCGAGGAGGTTGAAGACCCCGGCGAGGAGCACCGCTTGCAGGGGTGTCAGCGCCTTGGTTGCGATGATGGTAGCGATCGAGTTCGCGGCATCGTTCAAGCCGTTCGCGAAGTTGAAAAGCAGCGCGAGCAGGATGCCGAGGATGATGATCGGGTCCATAACGCTCAGGTGTGTCTGATGGCTATATCGCTCAAGACATTCGCGACATCCTCACACTTATCGGTTGCCATCTCAAGATTCTCGTAGATATCCTTGAGTTTGATGATGGTGATGGCATCCCTCGTCTTGAAGAGATCCATGATGGCGTGACCGAGGACGTTGTCCGCGATGTTCTCCAGGCGGTTTATCTCGATACACCGTTCCTCGATCAGTTCCGGGTTCTTGATCGTCCGGATACCCGCAACGGCTTTCTCGATCTCGATGACGCTGAGCTGGATCAGTTTCGCAAGCTCGATCATCGAGTTGTCGGTCTCGGCGATATCGTAACTGTACATCTGTTGCGTGGTGCCGTCGATGTAGTCGATGATATCGTCGAGCGCTGACGCGAGGCGGGAGATCTCTTCCGGTTCGAGCGGCGTGATGAACGTCCGGTTCAGCTGCTCGTAGATCTCATGCGTAATCCTGTCTCCCTGGTGCTCGATCTGTTTCATCTGGTAGCACTTCTCTTTCACATCCACGAAGTTCTCGACAAGTTCGACGAGCAGATCGGCTGCAGAGACGACCGTCTGGGCCATCCTATCGAAAAGATCAAAAAAAACCTTATCCTGAGGGATTACCCATTCCTTAATGCCCACGATGATCGATATAGCGTTTTTCAGTCAGGGGCTATATAGCGATCGGTCAGGTACCGCGCATAGCGACATATCGGCGCCGATATAGATCCAGAATTTCATAGTGGACGCATCAGTTGATTCCCGGGACGGATCTTCCTTTGTGTGCCCCACCGCCACGCCGGTGTACGGCCCGGAACTGCTCCAGGCGCCCCCTCCTTGCCCTTATTCGGATATCTTCACGAGATTATTCCTGATGAAGTCGATATCCGCCTCCGTTGCCGCCACCCCATAGAGCATCGTTCCATACGTCGGGCAGGGTTTTGTGAACGGCAGCAGGATCCTCCTTTTCTTATTCTGGATGCCGATGAGCATGGGGGTCTTTAGCAGCATCCGAATATCCCGGAAGATGAACCCCGGATGCACCTCATAGTACTCTTTGCAGTGCTTCTGCACGTAAGCGTTCACCTGTTCAGGCGTCACATCCATGAGGAGCACCTGCCCGCCGAGGTTGTTTACGCAACGTGATGCCATTTCTGGATATTCTGCATCTGCACAGTTACATCTTACGGTGCTGCCTGCACCGCTGATATCCGCCCGATCATGGGATGCAGGGGACCCTGTGGGGTGCTCCGCAGGTTCACAGAGCGATTCCGGCCCGCTGCTTCGGCGGCCGAGGTGGGGCGGCCCCGGCGCTCCTTCGGCCGCATGAACATCCCGGGAAAACCCTATTTCCAGCGGCACTATATCACGGGTTTACTTAATGCCTGCAGCCGTCAACCATTCTTAAAGTGAAGCGCGAACCGGCAGTAAAAAAAGTCCTCTACTGGTGCGACCAGTGCAACATCCCTCTCATAGGGCGTACCTGCGCCTGCGGGGCAGATATCCGGGAGATACCGCTCCTGCAGCCGCACGATGTCCGGCCTGCCCTCACGGCGGATATGGGCGTCATACGGAACCTTCTTATCGAACGGTTCGGTGACATACCCCTGCCCCGCGTCGTGCTCCTGAACAAGACCGGCGGCGTCGACCGGGCGGATCTCGTGATCGCCCATGGCGACCGGTTCGGCTGGCTCACATTCGACCCGATCGAGCGGAAGTTCAGCCTTGATATCGCTCCCGAAGCGCTCCCCCACATCCTCGCCCATGCAACTCGCGGTATCGTCGATCTCGAGGCCGAGCCTGCGGTGAACGCTCATAAAGGCCGTCTCGGCGGGAAACAATTCCCGCTCACGTCTCCTGTGCCGAACGGAACGGTTATTGTCTCCTACAAGAGCCGGTTCGGCACGGGCATCGTCAGGGACGGGCAGATCAGGGTGAAGGAACTCATCCCCATCGAGCCCCAGACCCGGCCCGACCCCGGGTGGGACGAAGTGATCGAGAAGAACCGCTACCACTTGAAGAACCTCGAACGGAACGCCATCCGCACCATCAAGAAACACATGACCGCAAGGCCGTGTGCAAATATATCGTTCTCCGGCGGTAAGGATAGCACCGTCGTCCTCCATCTTGCGCGGAAGGCCGGGATTGAAGATGCGTTCTTCATCGATACCGGCCTCGAACTTCCCGAGACGGTGGAGTTTGCAGTATCGCAAGGCGTTGAGATCATCCGGAAGGGCGGTGATTTCTTCCAGGAGATCGAGAGATCGGGGCCGCCGGTGAAGGATCATCGCTGGTGCTGCAACCTCCTGAAACTGGAGCCTCTGAAACGGTATCTCACCGAGCTCGGCCCCTGTGTCACCATCCAGGGGAACCGGTGGTATGAGTCCTGGAACCGGGCTGATCTCGATGAAACGAGCCAGAACCCGACAAACCCCCTGCAGTTGAACGTCTCACCGATCCGGAACTGGCGAGCGCTCGAGGTCTTCCTCTACCTCTGGTGGCGTGAGGTCCCCATGAACCCGCTCTACGAGATGGGCCTTGAGCGGGTGGGCTGCTACCTCTGCCCGGCGGCACACGAGAGCGAGTATGAGATACTCAGAAAGATGCATCCGGAACTGACGAATAGCTGGGACGAGTTCCTTATCGGGTGGGCGGAGAAGAACGGGTTGCCGGATGCCTATCACCGCTGGGGGCTCTGGCGATGGCGGGTTCTGCCCCCGAAGATGCGCGAGGTCTGTAGGGACCGGGGTATCGCCGTGAACGGCGATTTCACCCTGCGAGAGGGGTTCCGGTCAAAAAGGAGGGCCGATCGGCGGCCGTGAAGAGTATGGATATTCATGAACCTGTCGTGCCGGGAAAGACCGGATCCGTTCCGGATGAGATCAGAAACGACTTCCCGATCCTCGGCGGCATCGTCTATCTCGACAACGCGGCGACGACCTTCTCGCCGGAGCCGGTGGTGAAGGCGGCGGTTGAGTTCGAGCACCGTTACCGGGCGAATATTGGTCGGGGCGCTCACCGGCTGACCCGGATCGCGACGCAACGCTACAGGCACGCCCACGAGAAGATGGCCCGGTTCATCGGCGGCGAGTCGGGCGTGACGGCCTTTACGAGGAACGCCACGGATGCGATCAACATGGTTGCGCAGGGGCTCACCTGGAATCCGGGCGACCGCGTGGTGACCACCATCCTCGAACATCACTCAAACCTCCTCCCCTGGAGGGCGCTTGCGAATCAGGGAGTTGTGCTCGACGTGATCGGGATCGATACCGACTACACGCTCGACCTTGCCGCGCTTGAGGCAGCCCTGGTCGGAGGCGATGTCCGGCTCGTCACCGTCACCCACGCTTCAAACGTCCTCGGCGTTACGACGCCCGTTGCGAAGATCGCGCGGCTCTGCCGAGAACACAACGCCCTTCTTCTGGTGGACGGCGCGCAGTCGCTCCCGCACATGCCGGTGAACGTCGCGGACCTCGGCTGCGACTTCCTCTGTTTTGCGGGGCACAAGATGTTCGGGCCGATGGGGACCGGCGTCCTCTGGATGCGGGATCTCCTCCTCGAACCGCCGATGCTCGGCGGGGGCATGGTCGCGAACGTGACCGCCGAAGGCTACGTCCCGGCGGAGGGGTACCAACGCTACGAGGCCGGAACCCCGAACGTCTGCGGCGGGATCGGGCTCAGTATCGCTGTGGATTACCTCACGGCGATCGGGATGGAGCGAATCCACCGTCACGAGGAGCGCCTGACCGCCCGGTTGATCGCGGGCCTCTCCGGGATAGAAGGGGTTGCGGTCTACGCCGGGAAGAAACCCGGAGCCCGGATAGGCATCGTCTCGTTCACCATCGACGGTATCCACCCGCAGGAGGTCGCGCAGATGCTCGATGAAGATGCGGACATCCTGGTGCGGTCGGGGCACCACTGCTGCCAGCCGCTGATGGAACACCTGAACCTCCCGGAAGGGACGGTGCGGGCGAGCATGGCGGCCTTCACGACCGAGCAGGAGATCGATCTCCTGGTTGCGGCCGTCGATGAGATCACCCGGGGCCGGTGAAAAAGTCTGATCACAAGGGTCGGCAGAGTCGTTTCCTCAATCCTCTACCCCGTCCGGTCTTCTGCCCCTCCTTCCGAAGGGAGTAGGGGTTGGGGATAGCCGATGGAAAGCCGTGCATGGTTCTTTCCTCCCCGTGGAGGGGACCATAGGGATATCGCCATTGAGGGAAGGGCTGATGGGGGGCATTCATAGACATTAACAACGAATGCATTACAAGCGAAGGTATTTTACGATGGGTGAAATATGATCAACCAAGGAACAGAGTTTCAGACAAATTACAAAATATCTAAGACATGATCTTCGAAAACGGGCACCGTCTGTTCCATTACCATAATCTGAACTTCAATGGGAGGTGAATATTGGCTGGAGCATACGATCGAAGGAGGGGAACAGCAATTGTTGATACTTCAAAGGGGATTCTTGTTGTACGCCAGGGTAATGCCCCATTCCTTCTTCCCGGGGGTGGCGCTAAATATAAAGAATCAATGATTGAAGCTGCGATCCGAGAATTGCGGGAAGAAACGGGGATGACTGCATATAATGTGAAATATCTCTTTACGTTCCATAAATCAAAGATTTTTTTGATACGAGCTAATGGTGTACCAAAACCACGACATGAGATATCCCAAATTAACTATTATTCTCCAGGGTCTTCACTCCCTATTTCATATTATACAAAAAAAATTATTGAAAGATACTGGAATCAAAAAAACATGAACCGCTAATGTATCATGCCATCTTATTTTAGAAATTTTTGGCACATGCTGGAGCGGGCACTCTGGTCTCACACGAGGTGGCCGTTTAGATGCTCCCTTTGCAAACCTTTTCGCAAAGCACAAGGATACTCTAGAAAAGAACCGTGCACGGCTGCCCGCCGATTATATGCCTGAGCACTGCCCCCGCCCCGCAGGAAGGGGGAAGAGCGCGAAGCGCGGGTGGGGTGGGGGCTACACAGCTCGCTACGGGATGGATTTTCATCGCCACCGGGGCTGAGGATTAAGGATGCGATAGACGACAATATGATGATAAATTTAGGCGGCAATAGCCACTACATTCTCACCGAGATCTCAGGCGACCATCTGCCCGGCACCCCTTCCTAGGAGGCTCTTGAAACATCGATGTCGCGAACAACAATAAGCGGACCTGAAAAATCGCACGGAGTCCCGTAGCAGTTCAGCCTTTTGATCGGTGCCGCGTCCGCCGTGCAGACGCTGAAATGTCGTGACAACAGGGATATTGCGGCTCTCCGGCGGTGGGAACGAGGGCATGGGGAATCTTCGCCGCCGCCGGTATTGCCTGATGCACTCCTGCACCCGGCACGGGAGCAGTGAGGCCTTTATGGAATTCAAGATGTTCTTCGACGATCAGAAACCCGGGCAGGCTCAGGGTGTTACCCCTTCACCGCCTGCCATGGCACAGGGTTACTTGAAGACGTCAAAGATCTGGTCGTCGCCGGTGTTGGTGAGACGCTGCCGTTCGGCCTGCTCCTCAACGAGCGCAAGCACCGGAAGCTCCATATCCACACCCGGGACGTGACCGAACATCTTCTCCATGTCCACCTGCAGGGCGTGCATGTAGAGCGAGTTCGCGATCTCCATCGGGCAGTTCTCCTCGCACTGGCCACAGTT
>JBAYQF010000051.1:0-8500 GCA_041677325.1 Methanoculleus sp. | reverse complement strand
GGAAGAAGCGACCGCTTCCCGGTATTCCCCGATATCATACATCGCCTGCCCCCTGGCCTGCCAGAATCGGGCGCAGGTCGGGTCGATCTTGATCGCCTGGTCGAAGCACTCGATAGCTTCCTGGTGCCTCCCGGTGGCGGCGAGGGAGAGCCCCTTATGGTACCAGGCGGTACCGGAGCCGGCGCTCTGCTGGATAGCCCGGTCATAGCATTCAAATGCCTGGGAGTACTGCTTCTGCTCAGCGTATGCTCGCCCTTTCTTACACCATGCCTCGGCGCTCTTCCAGGGGAGTACCATTTTGTGAGAGGTAGTGCCACCGGGTTAAAATGGTTTCGATAGAGCTCGCAGGTCTCCCCTCCCCTGCGGGGCGCCCTCCTCCTTCCGTTCCCTTCTTTTTCTCCTGAGCCCGCCCGGTGTGCCGGATCGTTTGACAACGTATACATGCTCTGAATCTAAATCGGGGATCAGGATCTCCTGATCGGGTTGAATGAGCATGAGAAAGAGGATGCGTGACACCCCGGACCACGATCGCCCCCGCGAGAGACTGGCGGCACGCGGACCGCAGGCCCTCACCAATGCCGAGCTGATCGCCCTCCTTCTCGGGCGCGGTACGAAGGAACGGGATGTCTGGCAGGTTGCAGGCGACGTCGAGCGTTATCTGGATCGTACCCAGGACGGCCCAACCTATGAGGATCTCCTTACGATAGATGGGATTGGCTCGGCAAAGGCCTGTGAGATCATGGCCTGCTTTGAGCTCGGGCGGCGATACCTCGGGGACGATGGGATCGCAGGGCACCGGATCACCTCTCCTGCCGATGTGCTCCCGCTCATCACGGAGTGGCGGGACAAAAAGCAGGAGTACTTCATCTGTATAACGCTCAACGGCGCCGGGGAGGTTATCGAGCGCCGGGTGATCACCGTCGGCATCCTGAACCAGAGCCTCGTCCATCCCCGGGAGGTCTTCTCCGATGCGATCACCGACCGTGCCGCCTCGGTGATCCTGGCCCACAATCATCCGTCGGGCACGCTTGACCCCTCATCCCAGGATATCGGCATCACCCGGCAGCTCGTCGAGGCCGGATCGATCCTCGGTATCCGGGTGCTCGATCATGTCATCTTCACAAAAAAAGGCTACGTGAGCCTCAAAGAGCTCGGGCACATGTGACCCCGGGTCGGTTGTGCCCCTCTCTCCGCCCGACCGTGCTCATGTGGAGATGAGTGGTTCTGTGCCTGATCTCTTTGTGAATGCCCGGTATCCTCAAAAATCCGATTATATCTCTCACTTCTGTTACACGGTCCCAAAAAAGTTTATCCCTCCCTGTCTGCCAAGAGTATGTGAGGCAGACATACATGGACACTGGTTTTCTCCGGGTGCTGTTTGATCCCGGGCGCTTTTTTGAAGCACGCATGCAGGGAGAGCCGGGCCTGAAGGTGCCGGCGCTGATAGCGATCGTCATCGGGCTGATCGGTGCGGCCTCGACCATACCGATGGCGGATATCACCGCGGCCATGCTTCCGGCAGAGATGCAGGGCTTAGGGGTGGTTATGATGGTCATCTCCGCTGCCGCTGCTTTCATCGGCGGGTTCTTGGGCTGGATCATATACAGTCTCATCTTCTATCTCGTCTCGATGGCCTTCAAGGGACAGGGCGATCTCAAGCGGACGGTGGAGTTCGTCGGCTATGGGCTCCTCCCCCAGATCTTCGGGGGCATCATCGGGACGTACTTCTCCTACCGGCTCCTCTCGGGCCTGACCGTCCAGCCCATGACAAGCCCCGAGCAGATGGTGGAGTTCTCCGAGAGCCTGGTGGCCGTTCTCACGACCGACCCGCTCGCGCAGATCGCCGGGGTCGTGACCATCCTCTTCCTGGTCTGGAGCGCGAACATCTGGATCTTCGGTATGAAATATGCGCGAAACCTCTCCACACGGAACGCGGTTCTCACCGTCGGGATACCTGTTGGCCTCTATATCCTCTATATGCTCATCACACTTTCCGGATGGTTGTAACATGAAACCACTCAACACCCTGATCATATCCCTCCTCTGTGCCGTAATGATGCTCGCCGCCCCGATCTCCGCTGCACCTGCGGATATCGCCGTGACCTCCTCATCGCTCGACCCCCAGGTCCTGATGAGGGGAGATACCGGGACGCTTGCGGTGACGATCCAGAACTCCGGTACCGAATCCGTGGCTATCCGGAGCGCCCGGCTCTATGGAAGCGGAGTTGTTCCCCTGAGTGACTCCTATCTCCAGGTCGGGGCGCTCGGTGCCGGGAACTCAAGGACGTTCACCTTCACCGTCCGGGCGGATGGGGATGAGGGGATATCCTACCCGGTCTTCGTGCTTGAATTCCGCGACGGTGCCAGCAGTCTGCGCCACCCGGTCCCGGTCCAGGTCGAGAACACACCGCTCAGTGCATCGGTGGTCAAGAAACCGGATGCCTTCACGGCATCCCGGACGGCCGATATCACCGTCCGGGTGGGGAACCCGCGGTCGAATGATGTCTCCGGCGTCCAGGTGATCCCGCAGGGGAGCGGATTTACCGTCACGCCGGGAAGTGCGTTCATCGGCAGCCTCGCCCCTGATGCGTCCGGGACGGTCGCTTTCAACCTGACCCCGACCACGGAGACGGACGTCACGTTCCAGGTGGTCTGGCGCAACGGGATCAACACCCACACCGCCGATCTCGTGCTGCCGATCACGTTCGGCGAGGACAAGCGGCAGGCGGACCCCGTCATCACCAACGTCGAGGTCACGCCGATCGCCGGAGGTTACCGGATCGTGGGCGACGTCATGAACGCCGGCCTCGAGTCCGCCCGTTCGGTCGTCATCAGTTCCGGATCGCCGGCGATGCCCATCGACCCCTTCCGGGTCTACGTCGTCGGGACGCTTGATCCCGACGACATCTCGTCGTTTGAAGTGACGTTTAAGGCCGACGGAACCATGGCGGAGATCCCGGTCGTCGTCGAGTATCGGGACAACGATGGGAACCGCTACACCACGTCGACCTCGGTCGGGCTTGGCGGCACGACACCGGCACCTCACGAGAAGCAGGGAGAAGGGATGCCGGCAACCGGCATCGCCATTGTGGTCGTCGTTCTGGCCGTTGTCATCGGCGCCGTATACCACTCCTGGAGACGGAAGTAACGACGATGGCGGTCATCCGTTTCGAAAACGTCACGAAGATCTACCCCCTTCCGGCTGGTGACGTCACGGCTCTTGCCGGGATAGATATCGCCATCGAGGAGGGCGAGTTTGTCCTGGTCATGGGGCCGTCGGGATCGGGGAAGTCGACGCTCTTAAACATCATGGGCTCGCTCGACGTTCCGACCTCAGGTGAAGTTACCATCGCCGGGAAGAGGATCAGCAGGATGGACGACGACGAACTGACCCTCATGCGGCGCGACCATATCGGGTTCGTCTTCCAGCAGTTCAACCTGATCCCGCTCCTCTCGGTCGTCGAGAACGTCGAGTATCCCCTGATCCTGAAGGGCCGGCAGAACGGCACCCGGGAGCGGGCACAGGAAGTCCTCAGGGCGGTCGGGATCACCGAAACCCACTTCACCCACAAACCGGGCGAGCTCTCCGGCGGGCAGCAGCAACGGGTCGCAATCGCCCGGGCGCTCGTCAACGACCCCGACTTCCTCCTCTGCGACGAACCGACCGGGAACCTGGACTCGAAGACCGGCACCGCGATCATGAACCTCCTCGACCGGATGAACCGCGAGGAGGGTAAGACCGTCGTCATGGTCACCCATGATCCCCGGATGACCGAGTATGCCGACCGGACGATCCGGCTCGTCGACGGGAAGGTGGTGGAGTGACGTTCTTCGACCTCGCCCGCAGAAACGTCACCCGCCACTGGCTGCGGTCGTCTCTTGCGGTCATCGGGATCGTCATCGGCGTCATCGCGATCGCTTCTCTCGGGATCATGGGCAACAGCATCGGCCTCATGTTCGACGATATGGTCAGCGATGTCGGCGACACCATCATCGTCTCCCCGGCGACGGGCACGGGCGGCGGCAAACTCACCGAGCGACAGGTCTCCGATATCGCCCGGGCGGTCGGGTCGAACGATGTCATACCCTTCTCGAGCACCGGCGACAAGATTGCCGTGGGCGATAAGGAGAGCGTCGCGATGATCTACGCTATCCCCGCCGGAGACATCCCCTCTCTGCTCGAGTTGGAGTCGGGGAGCTACCCGAAGGATACGGGCGGCGGATGCCTGATCGGGAGCAAACTCGCCGAGAACAGCAGAGAGAACGGCCTGAAACTCGGCGCCCGGGTCAGGATCGGCGGCGAGACCCTCAGGGTGATGGGTGTGCTCAAGGAGCGGGGGATGGGGTTCGACATCAATCCCGACTACGCCATCGTCGTCCCTTACGCGTGGTACTCGCGCCACTACGACGAAGACAACTACGATCAGGCGATCGTGAAGGTCAGGGACGTCAACAACATCGACGCGGTCAAGGAGTCGATTGAGCAGAAGATGAACCGGCGGGAGGATACCGTCACTATCATGGATACCCGGGGGATCCTCGAGAGTGTCTTTGCGGCTACCGAGTCGATCACGGTCTTCCTTGCGGGAATCGGCGCGATATCGCTCCTTGTCGCCGGGGTCTCGATTCTGAACGTGATGCTGATGTCGGTGACCGAGCGGATCAAGGAGATCGGCGTTCTCCGGAGTATCGGCACCCGCCGGGGGGAGGTGATGCGGATGTTCATCTATGAGGCGCTGATCCTCGGCCTTGCGGGCGCTCTCATCGGAGGAATGCTCAGTTTCTGCACCGGATATCTGGTGACGGCGATCTTCGTCCAGAACCCCGATTATCTCTTCGATCCGACGAGTCTCCTCTACATCGCCTTCGGGATGCTGTTCGGTGTTGTGACAAGCGTTGCCTCCGGTCTCTATCCGGCATGGAAGGCGGCGCACCTAAATCCGATTCAGGCGTTGCGTTACGAATGATGGGGGCTTTTGCCCTCACACTTCTCTTTTTCCTGATCAATATCGTCACGGAGCGTTTTGAGAGTATCTCCTGTTCCCTCCGGCGCATCCGGAAGGAGGACAAGGTACTCGCGCTCTCCTTCGACGATTACGAGCGCAACCGGTGTAAGGCCGGCCATGACGGCACTCCCGTGGTGCATCACAAATGCCCTGACGATGGGGATGATGCACCGTCCATCGACCCTGCAACCGCTGCCGACGACGAGCTCGGGCATTTCAGACACCCGGGACACCTCTTCCTGACACCTGGCGGAGCCGCTGCCTGACCGGTCTCTTGAGGAGAGCCTTCACCACCGGGATGGTGATCAGGAGTGAGCGGCGGACCTGTAACCTGAGGGTGAACATTCCCTCAAAGATCTTGTGGTTGAAGTCGGGTGTCACCACGAAATCGATCGCCTCCACCGGCCAGAGGATGTAGCGGATGGCGGTGCAGTAGCCGTAGATCACGCCGGTAGAGGCGGGACTATCGAGACCGAGGACGACATCGCCGCGGAGCGTCTCAAGAAAGAGCGACCGGTAGACAGCAGCAAGTATCTCCTGGATATGCGGCCTGAGATCGCGGAAGGCATCGAGGTACTCCCCCACCGGGAGGGGGGCTCTCTCTTCCTTCTCCTCCTCTCTTTTCTTTGCAGGTTCTGTTCCTGCCATCTCCTTGAGATCCCGGATCACGATCGGCCGCCCGATGAGGAGAACCTCGATTGTCTGCGCTTCATCGGTGGCCCGGACCCTTGCCCCCACGATACCCCAGGCTACGGTCGCCGTCGCCCGGGCACACTCCCGGTTGCAATCGGCGACCATCGAGATGCTCACCGGAACAACGTAGAGGGCAAGCAGGAGAGCGAGGATGAGGGCGACGACGACGATCAGGATGATGATAAGGAGTGTCGCAGGCATGGGATGGAGGTGAAAAAAAGAGCCTATGCCTCCTCTTCACCGCTGATCGGGATATCTTTCCCCTTTTCCTGTTTTGGGGACAATTTTCCTATGCGCTGTTGTAGTATCTCGCTGCCCGTCTCCATCGCTTTTGCGACATGGGGGCCGACCGTCTCACCGATCGTCGAGATGACCTCGGCAATCTCACCTTTCTTCTTAAGCGAGATCACCTGGATGCCTTCGGGACCGATAACGCCTTTGGTGACGATGACCAGAGCTACGGCCGATATGCCGCCTCCACCACCACTCGCGGAGCCACCGCCCTGGCATCCCTCTTTCCCTCCGGACCCCTCACCGCCCCCGAACCCGAACCCGAACTCGGCGACCGGTATGATCACCCGCTCACCGGCCTCGATCGGATCGCCAAGGATGGTGCTTGCGCAGAGCGTTCGTGCAATCTGATCGACAGTTAGTTTGAGCATTGCTTCACCAGTCAAGCTATTCACCACAGCTAAGTCAATCTCGGGTCTTATATATAATAGTTGGGGTTTTCCAGCGCCTTCACGGCAGAAATCGCAGGCTCACAACCATTGCGGCAAGGAAGATGAGAGCGAGTGCAGTGGCGAACGCGAGGTGAAAAGGCGGGTTTATGAGCCGCCTGAGGATATTCGCGAGTTCACGCCGGTATATGTAGGTGAACAACCCTGCTACCAGGAAAAAGAAGAGCCACTCGCTTGGCTGGGCGAGTTCGCGGAGGATCGCCTCCCAGAGAAAGTCTTCGGGGTAGCCGTGATGCGGGAGAGGTCCGAGAAACGGCCAGAACCACTCGACGGGGTGGCGCCACATACCATCGAGAACCTGGTGGCTTGCCATCCCGGCGGCGACGGCGAGAAGACCGATCCGCCCGCGATAGTGGTAGAGGACGAGGCCGGCGATGACGGTCAGGGAGAGGATGGTGAGGCCGTGGAAGTAGATCCTGCCGTAGTTAACCGTCCCGGCGAGGAGGATGTGTCCGAGCGGTTTATCGATAAGGTCGGGGAGGACGGCGCCCAGCGTGGCGAGTGCGATGGCCCGCCGGTCGCCGGCAATTGCCGCGATAATGACGCCTATGAGGACACCGATCATGGCGTGGGCGAGGAGGTACATCGCTATCGGGTGGCGGGGTGTGTATATACTCTTTTCCTGTGCCGCCCGGGCAGGAGCCGGGCCTGCCTGGGACCGCGTGATCTATAAGGGACATTGTTGTATAACAATGTATATATATGTTCAGCAAGCACCATACTGTATGCAGACGAAGATCCTCCTTGACGAGGGAGAGATGCCGAAACGGTGGTACAACATCCAGGCGGACCTCCCGACACCCATGGATCCGCCCCTCCACCCGGCGACCGGGAAGCCGGTGGTCCCTGACGACCTCCGTCACATATTCCCGATGGAACTGATCCGGCAGGAGATGACCACAGAGCGCTACATCGACATCCCCGCCGAGGTCAGGGATATCCTCACCCTCTGGAGGCCGAGCCCCCTCTACCGGGCAAAGAGGCTTGAGGCGGCCTTGAAGACCCCGGCAAAGATCTATTTCAAGTGGGAGGGCGTGAGCGCGCCGGGCTCACACAAACCCAATACCGCCATCCCCCAGGCCTACTACAACCGCGAGGAAGGGATCGAGCGTCTTGCGACCGAGACCGGGGCGGGCCAGTGGGGCTCGTCGCTTGCGTTCGCAACGAGCCTCTTTGATATGGAGTGCACCGTCTACATGGTCCGGTCTTCCTACGAGCAGAAACCCTACAGGAAGAGCATGATGCAGGTCTACGGCGCCGAGTGCATACCGAGCCCGTCACCGAAGACCCGATCCGGCCAGGCGGTGCTCGCCCGCGATCCCGATACGCCGGGATCACTCGGCATCGCCATATCGGAGGCGGTCGAGGATGCGGCAAGCCACGACAACACCAACTACGCGCTCGGCTCCGTCCTCAACCACGTCTGCCTTCATCAGACGATCATCGGCCAGGAGGCACGAGAGCAGCTTGCAGCGGTGGAGGCCTACCCCGACGTCATCATCGGATGTGTCGGCGGCGGGAGCAACTTCGCCGGGCTCACCTTCCCGTTTGCCGGCGATAAGATCACGGGAAAGCACCCCGAGACCGATATCATCGCGGTGGAGCCCGCTGCCTGCCCGACCTTGACGAAGGGGCTCTATGCCTACGACTTCGGGGACGTCGCGGGGCTGACACCACTCATGCGGATGTTCACCCTCGGCCACGACTTCATCCCGCCGGCGATCCACGCCGGGGGACTTCGTTACCACGGTGCATCCCCGCTCGTCTCCCGCCTTGCTCACGACGGTATCGTCCGATCCGCCGCCTACCGGCAGAATGAGGTCTTTGATGCCGCTGTGATGTTTGCCCGGACGGAAGGCATCATCGTTGCACCCGAAGCCGCCCACGCGGTGAAGGCCACGATCGATGAGGCCCTCCGGTGTCGCGAGACCGGGGAGGCAAAGACGATTCTCTTCAACAACTCCGGGCACGGAAACTTCGATTTCTCCTCTTACGAGGCATACTTTGCGGGCTCGCTCGTCGATTACGAGTACCCGATGGAGCTGATCAAGGAGTCGCTTG
>JBAYQF010000050.1:0-8583 GCA_041677325.1 Methanoculleus sp. | reverse complement strand
CTGCTGAACAGGGTGTGATCGCTACGCTGCATGCGCGGGGCGTCGAGGTCTGAGAGAGGCGCATGACGAAATACGAGATCGTATTTACGATCTAACAGGCCGAAAGCCCACGACTTTAGTCGTGGGATGAATGCCGTCGACAACCATATTTATGCAAACAACAAATGGACAATATAATGCTTAAAGCATATCGTTATCGACTCTATCCGACGAAGTCCCAGGTCACTCTACTTGACCGGACACTGGAAATTTGCCGGTGGGTTTATAATGATACGCTCGCATTGCGAAAGAACGCCTGGGAACAAGAACAGCGTTCAGTTTCTCTGTATGAGACGAACAAGATCCTGACACAGTGGAAGAAGGAACGACCCGATCTGAATCGGGTTCATTCTCAGGTTCTTCAGAATGTCCAGATGCGTATTGATCTTGCATTCAAAGCCTTCTTCCGGCGGTTGAAGTCCGGAGAGAAACCCGGACATCCTCGATTTAGAGGGAAAGGGCGACATGATAGTTTCACCTACCCGCAGTCAGGATTCAATCTTAATGAAGCCCGTCTCCATCTCTCGAAGATTGGAGATGTGAAGATCAACCTCCACCGTCCGATTAAGGGGACGATCAAGACGCTCACGATCCGGCGGTCAGCAACCGGGAAGTGGTATGCCTGCTTCTCGGTCGAGTACGAACCCTCACCTGCACCGCAGAAGGAAACTGCGGTTGGGGTAGATGTCGGGCTGACCTCCTTCGCCACCCTCTCGAACGGCGAGAAGATCGAGAATCCCCGGTTTTTCCGTACCGACGAGAAGGCTCTCACGAAGGCGCAGAGGAAACTCTCAAAGGCAGAGAAAGGTTCTCCCGAACGGAAGAAAGTACGGAAGATCGTTGCGCACGTTCACGAACGGATTGCTAACAGACGGCTCAATTTTGCCCATCAAACCTCCCGTCAGTTGGTAGACCGGTTCGGGACGATTGTATTCGAGGATCTGAATATCCCAAATATGCAGAAGAACCACTATCTGGCGAAAAGCATAGCCGATGTTGCCTGGAATCAGTTCATCACGATCACAGTGAGCAAAGCGGAAGATGCTGGCTCGCATGTGGTCCTGGTGAACCCCAGAAACACCTCGCAGATGTGCTCCAGATGTGGGATGATCGTCAAGAAGACGCTTTCGGATCGGGTCCACTCCTGCCCGCATTGCGGGTTGGAACTGGATCGTGACCAGAATGCGGCGGTCAATATATTGAGATTGGGTCTGCAATCTCTCGGTTGAAATCCGTAGAAGCCCACGGCTTTAGCCGTGGGAGCAGTCACAGATACGGCAGAGAAACACCTTCAGGCAATCAAGTGCGGAGATAACAAGTATGTCAAAAAGATCATCGATAAAATAAAGCTCTGCCTGGGTGAACACCTATTCACTTCGATCAAACAATGCAATAAGAAGAAACTGAAAGGAAAGGAGAACACTCACCGGCTACATATTCAGAGGAAATACACGGTATTTTATAAGGTGGCGAAAACAGAGCAAAAAACGTCTGTGGAGATCCATGAGGTTATGGGTTTTGAGGCGGCGCACAAGAAGTACCCACACATCGAGTTATAACCCCAGCCTCTTCTCCACCTCGGCCAACGTATATTTCCGCCCCTTACCCCATTCTTCCATGTCTGCATCCAGTCTATCAATACTGGCCTGGATTTCAGCCTGAGTAAGGGTTCTTTTAGTCTTCGGGGTTGCCTTCTTCCGCTCGACTACCGGCTTCGTCGGCATGCATGATGATGTCGGTATCCCGGGAGATATAGTTTTGGGGATCATTTTCACGCCGGGGCCGCGGTGACTACTTCTTCTACGCACTCTTCCAGGATGCCATAGAGGGCCGATACCTCTTCAACCTCTTGACGTGGGGTGATGCCGCCCCGGAGCATCGATGAGAGAGTTTCTATCTCCTCAGGTTTGTTCCGCGCACCTACGTCATGGCGGTTACGTAATTGTCCGTACGCTTATCGGATAACGAAAGAACCAACGCCTCCTCCATCTTCAAAGCGGCAAGGCCGGGCATGTCTCCGCCCGAATGCACACTACCTGCGGCAGAAGGTATTTGTCGATGAAGAGGGAATGAACAATCAAGAAGGCAGAGTGCGAGCAGACACCAAAAGGTGAGAGACTACATCATGACCACCCTCCCGGATCCGGTGAATAAGACGCCATCCATCGTCAGGCTTGAAGAGGTGTTGCCGCTACTCCGGGAGCGGTTTGGCGTGGTAAAGATCGGGATCTTCGGATCCAGCGCTCGCGGCGAGGAGCGATCCGACAGCGATGTGGACATTCTGGTCGAACTCGCACCGGACCGCCTCACGTTCCGGAACTTCATGGCACTCGCCGACTACCTGGAGGAACTCTACGGGCGGAAAGTCGACCTCATCACTGTCGGGGGGCTGGACCCACTTATCCGGCGGGATGTGGAGGGCGAGGTGGTCTGGTGTGAAGCGTGATTCCGTCTATATCGCCCACATCCTGCAGGAAATGGAGTTTATCGAGGCCAATTTTTCCGATCGACCCTTTGAGGAGATCATCGGGGACGATATGATGCAACGATCGCTTGTCCGGAGCATCGAGGTCATCGGGGAAGCATCAAAAAATCTCTCTCCCGGGATCCGGGAACGGTTTCCCGGTGTCCCTTGGAGTGGCATGGCAAGGATGCGTGACCGGCTTATCCACGGGTATTTCAGTATTCGGTGGGAGATCGTCCGGGATGTGGTACAGAATGAAGTCCCACTGGTTAAACCGGAGATACGAGCAATCTATTCGGCACTGCTTCAAGAAGAGGCAGACACCCGGTGAAGGCGACCGTCGAACCCGGACTTAAGATCGCAGGGGGGTGTCTGCCGGACATTCTTTCGCACTAGTTCCTATCCGCCGGGGAGACTCAAATCCCTCCAGGATCGTAGATCAGTCGGAATGCTGGATCGGGATCAATCTGATTATCACCCGGCATGTCAATCGCCCGAACGTCATTACATCTCGACCATTCACCAGGACCTTATCCTCGCCGCCATAACGGCAGTGATCCTCATCGTTGGATGTATGCAATCCATAACGGGACCACAACCGGTGCGAACGGCTGGAGTATGAGCACCGTCAGGAACGATCTTTCTATGGAACAGAGTTCAAGCACCAAACAGTTCTGCAAATGGGTGTCAGCCCTGTGCATCGCAGGAAAACCCGTTAGAAAAAGCCTATCAACCAGGGCGTGAGAGTCTTCCGGGACTATGATCGAGTGGGCCGTCATCCTTCTGCTATTTCTCGCACTCCTGGTGCTGTTTTACAAATATTCAAAAGTCCAGGGCAGGATCGAGCAAAAAGCGCGTGAACAGTTCGAGTCCTGGCGCCGGGGGGAGCGGGAGGATATCGCGGCCTGGAAAGAGGAAGAGCTCAGACGGCTCTCGGACGAGAGGGCAAGGATCCTATTTGAGCAGTGGAAGTTAGATGAAGAAGGGAATATCCGCTCCGATGCGGTGAAACGCAGCCAGTCGGTGACCCGGGGGAAGGTCACGGAGTGCCTCATCCCGTACTTCCCGGACTTCCCCTACAACCCGAAGGATGCACGGTTCCTCGGGACCCCGGTCGATCTCATCGTCTTTGACGGGCTGTCCGATGCCGACGAGGTGGAGAATGTCGTCTTCATCGAGATAAAGACGGGGAAAGCCGCCGCCTTGAGCAAGCGCGAACGCGCCGTGAGAGAGTGTATCAAAGCCGGGCGGGTGCAGTACACCATCATCCACCAGTCGTTTGATGAGAACGGCAACCGGTTGCGCGGTATGGGGATGAATTAGCCGTAGGTGGCCATCATCCCGGCGAGATGGCGGCTCCGGGGTTGCTCCCTGCCGAAAAAGGTCCGGGCGCCGTCCATCAGGCCCCGTCACCGGACGGCTGACCGGCATCCCCATCCCCCGGGCACCCCTCCATCCGTTCACGATCGCACCCGGCGATCCGGATCGTCTTTCCGTGCACAAGGGCATCGGCGACCTTCGACCGCGCCACATGGAGGTCGCGCCAGAGGGTCTTTCGGGAGACGCCGAGGACGTGAGCAGCCTCCTCCTGTTCGAGCCCCACAAGATCGACGAGCCGCAGGGCCTCCACCTCTTCGGGGAGGAGGAGGACGAACTCGTCGAGATCCCCACAGAGGGGGGCGAAACACCGGAACGTGCCCTCGTCCCCGATCCTCCGGCGGACACGGGGGCGCCCCCGCCCGCGACGGCAGCGTCCCTCGCCGGGCATATCCTCATTCATACTATCGATCTCCTGCGATAGAGATCGGTCTCCCGTACAGATAGCGCCTTCGATCCGACGGGGTTACCACCGGCACCGGTCCGATGGTCCAGTGGTATGACGCCGCCTTGACATGGCGACGTCATGACAGTTAGACCACACCACCCGGGGAAACACCCGACCGCCTCCCTATCAACTATCCGGAGATCCCGGATAGTTGCCGATGCCTCACCAGCAGGGCAACCTATATCCCCCGCCCCGCACCCCCTCCGGGCATGCCCGCCGGTCGACCGCGGATACCAGACCTCCCCGCCGATGCCGTCGCCGGGGTGACGACCGCCCTCGTCGGCATCCCGCAGGGGATGGGGTTTGCCCTCGTCGCCGGGATAAACCCGATCTACGGCCTCTATACTGCAGCGTTCTCGACGGCGATCGCCGCATTCCTCACCAGTTCCTCCTACCTCAAGGTGATGCTCTCAAACGTCCTCGCGATCTCCCTCTTCTCGATCCTCGCCCCCATCCCCGAAGCCGACGTCCCCGCCACCCTCTTCGTCCTGACCCTCCTCGTCGGACTCTTCCAGCTCATCTTCGGGCTCATCCGGGCGGGCAGCCTGACCCGGTTCATCTCCAACGCCGTCCTCACCGGATTCATCACCGGAGCAGCATTCCTGATCATCCTCGGGCAGCTCGGAAACCTCACCGGCTACGAACTCGAGAGAGACGCCGTCCAGATCCTCGCCATCCCCGCCCTCATCCTCCATGCCGGCGAGTTGCAGGTGCAGCCGCTCGCCATCGGCCTCCTCACCATCGCCCTCACCCTCACCTTCCGGCGAAGACCGCACCTCAGTTCCTTCGCCCTCATCCTCCCGATCATCATCACGACCATCCTCGTCCAGGTTGCAGACCTCGATATCACACTCATCGGCGACATCCCCACCGGACTCCCGCCGCTCACCCTCCCCGAGATCGCCCTTGCACCCGGCCTTCTCATCCCGGCGCTTGCCCTCGCCATCATCGGCCTCGTCATGGCCGTCGGGGCCACCGAGACAACACCCGAACGCGACGGCACCATCGCCGACGTGAACCGGGACTTCGCCGGACAGGGGATAACAAACATACTCACGAGCTTCCTCCAGTGCGCACCCTCAAGCGGATCACTCTCCGCCACGGCGCTCAACGTCGCCGCAGGGGCAAAAACCCGTGCAGCAAACATCATATCGGGCACCATCGTCGGAGTGGCCATCATATTTGCAGGACCGCTCGTGGAACTGATACCGCTCCCGGCGCTTGCCGGCATCCTGATCCTCATCGGGGCGGAACTCATGTACCGACCACACGAGATCGCCTGCATATGGCGATACTCCCGACCCGGGCGCTGGGGAATGATCGCCACCTTCATCTCCACCCAGGTCATCCCGCTCCAGTACAGCATCTACATCGGCGTCTTCCTCTCGCTCGCCATCTACCTCGTCACCTCCACGCGGGAGGCCGCCGTGACACGCCTCGTCCCGGTCGAGGGAGGGATGTTCCGGGAAGAACCACCCCCCGATCGGCTCCCGGACAGTCAGATCACCATCCTGACCATCTCCGGCAGCGTCTACTTCGCCACCCTCCAGGCGATCGAACGATCGCTTCCGGCACCGGAGGGAGCGGGCGGCGCGATCGTGATCCTCTCCCTCCGGGGGAGGATCGAGGCGGGAACCGGGATCTTCAGGATGCTGGAACGCTACGCCCGACACCTTTTCGCCCACAACAGCCGGCTCGTCCTCGCCGAGGTCGACCCACGGCTGCTTGCGGGCCTCGAGGGAACCGGAGTGACGGAGATCATCGGCCCTGAGAACATCTACATCGCGACACCGGTCATCGGCGAATCGATCCTCGAGGCGATCCGGGCGGCAGGCGGGTGAACCGAAAAGCTCTTTCTCCGGGGAGATCCCAGTACTACTTCAGATTATGAACATTGAAGGGCTCTCCCCCCCTGCCCGGATCGCGATCGTCGGGGCAGCGGTCGTCATCGTCCTCGCAGGAGCCCGGATCGCCACACCATTCCTTGGCCCGTTCCTCGTCGCCGTCTTCTTCGCCATGATCACCGCACCCGTCATGGCCTGGCTGACCCGCCGGGGAGTGCCGCGGATCATCGCCGCCGGCACCGTGGTCGTGGGCCTCATAGCGATCTTCGCCGGGACGATCGCCTTCCTCGGTGCGGCCTTCACCGAGTTCATCCGGTCCCTGCCGCAGTACCGGGAAAACTTCGAGGCACAGGCATCCATTCTCGCCGATTACGGCATCGATCCCACCAGTATAACGATATGGGATTACATCGACCAGGGAGCCCTGATCCAGCAGATGGCCGAACTCGCCCGGCAGGTCGGGAGCATAACCATCGATATCTTCATCGCCTTCATCGCGATCGGGTTCCTCCTCCTCGAGGCCCCCCGGTTCAAGGCGGCCCTCGCCCAGCGCCTGGGATCGGAGAGCCAGCCCTACCGGCACCTCACGCAGTCGGGCAGGATCCTCATCGATTACGTGGTGGTCAGGACGAAAGTGAACCTGATCACCGGCACGGGGACCGGGTTATTCCTCGCCCTCCTCGGGATTGATTTCGCGATACTCTGGGGGTTCATCGCCTTCGTCCTGAGCTACGTCCCCTACATCGGCCTTGTCGTGGCCGCGATCCCGCCCACCCTCCTCGCATTCATCGAGTTCGGGCCGGCGGGAGCTGTGGCCGTCATCGTCGCCATCTCCCTCGTCGACGCCGCTGCAGAGAACCTCTTCCTCCCCCGGATGGCCGGCCGAGACCTCAACCTCTCGCCGTTCGTCGTCCTCTTTTCCGTCATATTCTGGGGGTTCATCCTCGGAGCAGTCGGTATATTCCTTGCCATCCCGCTGACGATCGCGGTGAAACTCTTCCTCGAGAGCTGGGAGGAGACCCGGTGGATGGGGGAGATGCTGGGTAACAGAAGCAGAGAGAAATAAAGAGCAGGCGCAAAACGTTTACGAACCAGTATCTACGTATGATCCATGAAAAAACCGATCGGGCTCTATCTCGCCTACCTCTTCCAGGCCCTCATCGCTATAAATATCCTTATTGCATTCTCGATCGATGAATATTCACAGGTCTTCACCGGCGTTATCGGGCTCTTCCTGACCATGGTTCCCGCCATCGCCACCCGCAGATGGAACATAACGCTCCCCTGGCCGATCATTCTCCTCATCGCCTTCCTGCTCTACCTCCACGTCGCCGGCGAGATACAGGGATACTACCTGCTCTACTACCCCTACTACGACAAGATAGCCCACCTCATCGCCGGGGTAACCGTCTCGGTCCTCGCCTTCGTCATTGTCCTGCTCCTCGACCGGTATAGCAAGCTGAACCTCTCGCGGTGGATGATCGTCGGGTTCATCATCATCGGCGCGATGGCGATGGAGGGGTTCTGGGAGATCTACGAATGGCTCTTCGATACCTTCCTCGGGACGAACCTCCAGCACGGGCTCGATGACACCATGCTCGATATGATCTTCGTCCTCATCGGATCGATCATCGTTGCGGTTGGCGGGAATCGCTACCTTGCCCGGTTCTCAAAGGAGGAGATCACCGATAAGCCGGTGGTACCGAAAGAGCGTCCAGGGGAGTGACGACCGGAACCTTTTTTAAATCCGCCCCGGAGAGGGGGCGCCATGCTCAAACGGATGGCAACCGGCGAAGGAAACGTCGTTGGATTCAAATTCAACGGCGAAATGACGGCGGATGACTACGCCGGGACACTGATCCCGGCACTCTGGGAGGCACAAACTTCCCACCCGGTCCTCCGGATACTCTTCCAGATCGTTGACTTTCACGGCTGGAAGCCGCACAGCCATTGGGAGAGGCTCAAAGGCTGGGCGGGGATAGGGAAGGTCGACCGGATAGCGATCATCGGCGGGGAGAGATGGGAGGAGTGGATGGATCGCCTGCCGGGGCTTTTTGTGGGTTTTACGGGTATCGACGTGCGCTACTTCACCGAGGATCATCTGGACACTGCCATCGACTGGCTGCGGGAGCCGATACCGGCAGAACCGAGGGTGTAGATACTCCCATCCCCCTGTCCTCCAGAGGCGGGCAACCTTTTTTCATCCCGGGGGATCCACCGATGATCAGACAGACACCCCATGCAATATTATAAAGACATCGTATTTGAAAAACCCCGGCCTGAAGAGATCCGGCGCCTCGGGCTGCTCCCGGCGGATCTCCACTTCCATACCCGGCACTCCGACTCCGTCACCCGCGTGCGCGATGCATTGAAACTCGCGGCACGGCAAGGGATCGGGCTTGCGATCACCG
>JBAYQF010000049.1:0-8926 GCA_041677325.1 Methanoculleus sp. | reverse complement strand
GTCGGCGAAGGTCAGGGGCGCGGTTCCGAGGAAGACGTTGAAGACCGGGACGTAGACAACCAGCGCCTGGAGGGCGAGGCTCCCGAGGATCGCGAGGATCAGGGTAGGGTTCGTGAAGAACCCGATCCGATGGAGGGGAAACCGGAACGACCGGAAGTTCAGCACGTTGTAGAGCTCAAAGATGATGAGGCCGGTGAACGCCATCGTCCGCGCCCGGTCGAGATCGACCTCGTGGAGGCCCGAAAACACGTAGATGGTCAGAAAGCCGAGCCAGACCCCGATGATGAGGATGACCAGATAGGCATTCCGTGTCAGGATGGATTCCCGCGGGTTGCGCGGTCGCCGCTGCATGACGTCCCGTTCGGCGGGTTCGAGGCCGAGAGCAAGGGCGGTGAGGCCGTCGGTGATCAGGTTGATCCAGAGGATCTGGACGGGGATGAGGATCAGCGGCAGGCCGAGGAGGAGCGCGCCGACGATCGCAACAAGTTCGCCGACGTTCGAGGAGAGGAGGTAGCGGGTGAACCGGGAGATGTTGTCGTACTCCCGCCTTCCCTCCTCGACGCCGGCAACGATGCTTGCAAAGTTGTCGTCCACGAGCACCATGTCGCTCGACTCCTTCGCCGCATCCGTCCCCTTGATCCCCATGGCTATACCGATGCTCGCCTTTCTGAGCGCCGGAGCATCGTTGACACCGTCGCCGGTCATAGCGATGACCTCCCGGTCACGGGAGAGGATATCGATCACCTGGAGTTTGTGCTCCGCCGTGACCCGGGAGAGCACTTTCGTCGTCCTGAGGCACTCTGCGAGTTCGTCGTCGGTGAGCGCTTCGAGTTCGGCGCCGGTCATCGCCCCCTCACTTGAGAGGCCGAGGTCCCGGGCGATCGTGAGAGCGGTCAACGGGTTGTCCCCCGTGATCATGATGATGTCGATCCCGGCGCTCCGGCAGAGCCGTATCGCCTCCGCCGCTTCTGGTCGCGCGGGGTCAACGATCCCGGCAAACCCGAGGAAGATGAGATCGGTCTCCACGGCGTCCGCCGTCCACTCGATGCCGGCGGGAAGCGGGCGGCAGGCCGCGCCGAGCACCCGGAGGCCTTGCGACGCGTACTCATCGATCCCGGCAAGGAGCACGCTTCTGAGTTCATCCGTGAGCGGGATCGCCGTCCCTTCCCGGAGCACCCGGGACGAGCGGGCGAGGAGAACCTCCGGCGCGCCCTTCACGTGGGCGACGTATCCTCCCTCTTCGGGGTAGATGATTGTCATCCGTTTCCGGGTGGAGTTGAACGAGAACTCTCTCTCCGCCTCCGGTGCGCCGTCGCGGGAGAGGCCGGCCTTCTCCGCCGCGACGACGAGCGCCCCCTCGGTCGGGGTGCCGAAGATCCGCCACCCACCCTCTTCGAGAGCGAGGGTTGCGTGGTTGCAGAGGAGGGAGGTGCGGAGAAACTGCCGGAGACCGGGATCGGTAAGCGGATCGATAGGTCTCTCCCCTACAAAGAACTCGCCCATCGGGAGATATCCTGCCCCGGTGACCGCAACCTCTGTATCGGGCGTCCGCACCCGGATGACCGTCATCTCGTTCCGGGTGAGCGTCCCGGTCTTATCGGTGCAGATCACCGAGACCGCGCCGAGTGTCTCCGATGCCGGGAGGTGACGGATCAGGCAGTTCTTCCGCATCATGGTCTTGATCCCGATGGCGAGCGTCAGTGTCACGACCGCCGGGAGCCCCTCCGGGATCACCGCCACTGCGAGCGAGACGCCGACGAGGAACATCTCGAGGAACTCCCGCTGTTGCAGGAGGCCGATGACGACCACGAGTGCGGCTATCCCGAGGGCGATCAACCCGAGATCGCGACCGAGGCGATCCATCTGCCGGGCAAGTGGCGTCGCCTCATCCGCGACCCGCTGGGAGAGGCCGGCGATCCGACCGAACTCGGTCTGCATCCCGGTAGCGACCGCAACCCCCCGGCCGTGCCCGTTCGTCACCGTCGTGCCGGCAAACATCATGTTGCTCCGCTCGGCAAGGGGTGTCCCGGCGGGGAGAGAGCCCGGCGCCTTCTCCACCGGTGCCGACTCGCCGGTCAGCGGCGCTTCGTCGACCTCAAGCGACGTCGCCTCGACGATGGATATATCGGCGGGCACCCGCTCCCCCATATCGAGGAGGACGATATCCCCCGGCACGATCCCGGAGGCGTCAAGCTCCTGCCGCGCCCCGTCTCGGATGACCACGGCGTGCTGAACGAGCATCTTCTTCAACGCCTCGATCGCCTCCCCCGCCTGCCGCTCCTGCGAGTACCCAAGAAGGGCGTTTAAGACGACGATGATGAGGATGGCGGCGGCATCCAGGGATTCGCCGACGAGAAACGAGACCACCGCCGCGATGATCAGGATGATGATGAGAATGCTCTTGAATTGCCGGAGAAAGACCTGGAGACGGGTCTCCCGCGCCTCCTCCTGGAGGACGTTCGGTCCGTGGCGCTGCAGCCGCGCCCGTACCTCATCTGCGCTCAAACCGGACGGGCCGGTGCCGAGTATTCGCTCGGCCTCCTCCGCCGAGAGGGTATGCCATTCGGGCTGAGACCCCCCTTCTCCAGCCAGATTCCTCTCCGTGTTCCGGTTCGGCGCAGCCATATACCTCCGGTTTCTGCGCCGGGCTATAAATAGGTATAGAGATCGCTCCGATGCGCACGAGGATGCCGCAATGACGGCCGAGATGAGCTCTCAGGATCGATCGCCCCACCCGGTAACATTATATCTCCCGGCCAGGTTGATCCGGTGCCGGGTCCAGAGACCCGGGGAGGAACGACGATGAGCAGAATAGCGGTCCTGATCACGGATATGTTTGAGGATATCGAGTATACGGAGCCTGCAAAGGCGTTTCGGGAGGCGGGCCACGACCTCATCCACGTCGGCCTCTCGGCGGGAGAGACCGTGCACGGGAAAAAGGAGCAGACGCCGGTCACGATCGACCGGAACGTATCGGGCGTATCGCCAGACGACTTCGACGCGCTCTTCATACCCGGCGGCTACTCGCCCGACAAACTCCGGGCCCACGACACACCCGTCGAGTTCGTGCGGCGGTTCATCGAGAGTGATAAACCGGCCCTCCTGATATGCCACGCGCCGCAGCTCCTGATCACGGCGCAGGTACTCAGTGGCCGGAGGATCACCGGATGGAGATCCGTTGCGCAGGACATCAGGAACGCGGGTGCGGAGTACGTCGACCGGGAGGTCGTCGTCGACGGCAACCTGGTATCGAGCAGGCAGCCCGACGATATCCCCGCGTTCATCGAGGCATCGCTCGCGAAGCTTGAAAAATCCGGCACCGGAAGGCCGAAGGTTGCGGCTGCAGGGCAACGCTAAGGCGGTTGGCGGGATGCGGCCTCTCCCGCCATCCATCGCCCCCAGCACATGCTTTTATCAGGATGGCCCGCACCTTTTCATCAAGGATGAGGCTCACGAAGACGGCATGGAGCAGGCTTGCGGTTCTCATCCTGACCGCGGGGCTCATCGCCTTTCTGGAGATAACCACCCATCTGTTCTCCAATGCCGATATCGCGTATGGGAATCTCTTCTATCTTGTGCTCATTCCGGCTACATTCTGGTACCGGAAGCACGCAATATACCCCGGAATCCTGATTGCAGGGCTCCACATCGCTGTCGACTACATCACCACCGGGCATGTGGGAACGGACACCCTCATCCGTGCAGGTGTCATCATCGTCGCCTCATACCTCCTCGGCCACCTCTTCGAGAGAGCAAGCAGGCATACCGACGGCCTGCACTTTCGCATAGGCGATGCCGGCGCGCCCGCATGCGACCGAAACACGAGACGGCTGATCGCCCGGCTCTCGAGCCGCGACCCCGATACCCGCTACCAGGCGGCCGGGTGCCTCGGCGACGCCGGCGATCCCGTCGCGGTCGAATCACTCGTCCCCCTCCTCGATGACCCCGAGGTCGGTGTCCGCTGGAAGGCGGCGGAAGCGCTTGGAAAGCTGGGAGCCCCGGCCGTCGAACCGCTCACGGTGAGCCTCAGGAGCGGGAGCGTCGACGTCCGCTGGATGGCAGCGGTCACTCTCGGGGATATAGGTGAACCCACAGCCATCCCGGCGCTGATGGGCGCACTCGACGATGAAGACACCTATGTCCGGAGCAGGGCGGCTCTCGCCCTCGGCGCAATCGGCGAGCCTGCCCGGGAAGAGGTCGTCACCGCCCTCTCCAGCGGAAGCGAACGGATCAGGCTGGGTGCGGCGATGGCGCTCGGGGGGCTCGGGGGGGAGAGCAGCATCCCGCCTCTCATAGAGGCGCTCAGCGATCCGGACAGTGAAGTACGCCGGCAGGCCCGCTCTGCACTTGGGGATATCGGGAAATCAGCTATTCCGCCTCTTGTAAAGGCGCTCGGGACGGAGAACGAACTCCTCTGGCGGGAGGCGATAGCCGCCTTCGGTCTTATCGGAAAGCCCGCTATCCCCGCACTCGCCATGGCGTTCAGGCGCGGTGACAGCCTGCGCATACGTGTGGGGGCCATTCGCGCCCTCGGGGGGATCGGCGATCGCAGCTCGACCGATATCCTGAATCGGGCACTCGACGATGAAGAGGTTGAGGTGCGCAAGGCTGCCCGGGAGATGCTCGATGACATAAGGAAGACATAACAACAGCAGGGGTGTACCTGAACGCTATGATTGACAGAACCCGGATCGAAGAACTGATCACCGATCTCCGGGACGGCCCTCTTGCGGCGCGCCGGGCAGCAACCACTGAACTCGGTGGAGGTGGAGAGATGGTCATAGAACCACTCATCACTGCGATGCAGACCGAGAATAACGATGTCCGCTGGTATGCCGCTCGCGCGCTGGTGCGGATCGGGGAACCGGCAGTCGCCCCCCTCTTCGCGGCGATGCGCGCCACTGACGATTGCGACTTCCGCCGGTACGCAACGGCCGCCCTCGTGGAGATCGGCGGCGCCGCCGTCGAACCTTTCATAGGTGTCATCGAGAACGCCGATGCCGACCTCCAGCCGTTCGCCGCAATGGCCCTCACGAGGATCGGTGAAGCAGCCATAGAACCGCTCCTTCGCCTGATGGAGAGCCCTGATCCGAAGACGCAGGAGCGCGCCGCACTCCTCCTCTGGAAGATGGGAGAGACGGGTGCCGGGCCGCTCACCGAGGCGCTGGAAGCGGGATGCCGATCCGCGCACAATAAATGATCAGGGCGCCTTCAGATCCCTGAGGACTGATGGCATCCCGTATGGCGGAGAGCCTTCTTCAGTTCCTGCAGGAAGGCGGCCTCCGCGAACCCCGAAAAATCCTGGTAGCCGGAGCGTTTGGTGCGGCAATCCTTGCCGCCCTCCTCGTGGAGCCGCCCGGCACCAACCTCATCCTCTGGTCTCTTCTCTTCATACCGGCCGTGGTGGTCGGCCATCTCTACCGCGAAAAGGGAGTCGTTGCCGCAACCGTGCTCGGCCTTGCCTATCTCGGCATCACGGCGGGGCGCGCATACCCGCCAAACCCGGATATAGTCCTCCCCTTCGTTGCCATGGTCGCTCTTGCATCGCTCACCTCGATCGTCAGTTACTCGACCCGGGAGCAGATTCACTACCGGAAAGCGATGGAACGGGCTCCCGGGGGTGCGTTTCTCCTCAGGCGAGAGGATGGGACGATAGCAGATGCAAATCACGACTTTGCAGAACTCCTCGGATATACAAGGAGGGATCTTGAGAACCTGCCGGTATCAAAGATATGGCCGTATGCCGATGACCGCGAACGATTCTTGTCACAGGCGCAACCGGAAACGGGCAACGTGGTTATCGAGACACAGTTCATCGGCCTGGACGGGAAGATACGCTGGTTCGTCCTCTGGGGGCGCTGCCTTGAGGGCATCGTTATCACCTGCCGCGTCTCGGATATCACCCATTACAAGGAGGGGGAGGCAGCCTTAAAAGCCGAACGCCATCGCCTCTTCACGATACTGGACACCCTTCCCGCCTACGTCACCTTGCAGGGAGAGGATCACACCATCCGGTTTGCTAACAGGGCGTTTCGGGAGACCTTCGGCGACCCGGGGGGAGGGCGTTGTTACGAGGTGCAACGGGGCTCTCGGAGACCCTGCAACCCCTGTAAGGGAGCAATGGTCTTCACTCTCAAGAACCCCGAGCAGTGGGAGTGGGATCACACGAACGGAAAGACATACGGCGTTTATGCCTATCCGTTCACCGATACGGATGGAAAGCCTCTGATGTTGCAGCTCGGGATCGATATCACCCAGCGGGTGCAGGCAGAAGAAGCACTCAAGGGATTTGCAGGAAACCTCCAGGCAAAGAACCGTGAACTGGAGGTGCTCCGGAGCCAGCTCAGTCTCGTCAACCAGGAACTCGACGTGATGGTCCGGGAGCGGACCGCCGACGTGGAGAAACTCCTCGCCCAGAAGGACGAGTTCATATCGCAGCTCGGGCACGACCTCAAGACACCCCTGACACCGCTGGTCGCCCTCATGCCGCGGATCATCGAACGGGAACAGGACCCGGATCTCCGGCGCCTTCTCGAGATCGCCGACCACAGTGTCACCTACATGAAAGACCTTGTCCAGAAGACCCTGCACCTCGCCCGGATGAACTCCCTCTACGTCGAACTCGAGCTCAAACCCCTCGACCTGAAGACGGAACTCGAGAACACGCTCCGAAACTACACCATCCTCTTCAAGACGAAGGCCATCACCTTCAACAACAATATCCCGGGAGGGACTGCTGTTCATGCCGATCGTGTCCTCCTCGGCGAAGTCTTCAACAACCTGATCGCCAACGCCGTAAAATCCCTGGAAAACAGGAACGGAGCGATCACCATCGATGCCATCCGCGAACAGGAGTCCATTGTCGTCTCGGTCAGGGATACCGGGATCGGCATGACCCGCGAGCAGCTCGACAGGGCGTTTGCCGAGTTTTACAAAGCGGACGCATCCCGGCACGATCTTGATTCACCGGGCCTCGGCCTCACGATCTGCCGGCGGATCGTGGAGCGGCACGGAGGACGGATATGGGCAGAAAGCGCCGGGGTGGGGATGGGCTCAGCCGTCATATTCACTCTTGAGGCAGTGGATGCGCCGTAAAGAATCCACAGCGTTATATACTTTTCCGGACGAGAGGACTTATCTAGCAACCTGTTGAGTTCGGGGAAGAGGGCAGATGGCAGAATATTCTCGCAGGCGGGTTATGGTCGTCGATGACGATGCGTTTATCCTCAGGGTGATGGCGGAACTTCTTGAACCGGAGGGGATAGAGGTTATCACCGTAGAGAGCGGCGATGCCTGTATCGCAGAACTCGCGAATGGATACCGGGGTGTTATCCTGATGGACATCATGATGCCCCGGATGGACGGGTGGGAGACGATCCAGGAGATGATCGATCGAGATCTTGTGGAGGGGAACGTCATAGCGATGCTCACCGCAAAGGACATCCCGGACGCAGAACTGGAATGCCTCAAGGAGCACGTCATCGACTATATCACGAAACCGTTTGAGCCGGACGAGATCGTGGCCCTTGTAAAAGGGTATCTCAACTACCTGCCCTGAGGAGGAGTGCGCATGGATCATCCTGTATCTCATCCCCGCGATGGGCGGACGATCATCGTCATCGGTTCATCGACCGGGGGCGTGCGAACACTGGAGATTGTCTTCTCCCAGTTCCCGCTCCTCGATGCCGCCATCATCCTCGTCCAGCATATGCCGCACTCTATGAACAGCGCATTTTGCCGCCATATCAACGACATCTCATTTATGAAGGTCCGGATTCCGGATAACGGCGAAGAGATCGAGCACGGTAAGATATACGTGGCCCCGAGCAACGTCCACTTGAAACTCGTCGAAAACCGCAAAATTCGCCTTTTCAACGACGTAAAGGTCCAATACGTCAGGCCCTCGATCGACGTCGCCATGACATCGCTTGAACGACGCAGCAGCGATCGGCTTGCCGGGGTGATCCTCTCGGGGATGGGGAAGGATGGTGCCGAGGGGATCCGCCACATCCGGTCGATCGGGGGAATCACCTTCGCACAGACTCTTCAGACGTGCGCCATACACTACATGCCCCGCGCCGCATTCGAGACCGGGAGGGTGGACCAGATGCTCCCGCCGGAGGGAATCCGCGAAAATCTCATCCAGTTTGCTGGAATACTCTGATATTTAACCGGACACTCTTCCCGCCAGGACCGGGGTGGTAAGCCCGGGCGACTGCTCTAAATGCGTGGAAGACTCATACTTCATGCATGGAGGTCTCACCTGCTGCCGCCCGGTATTTCAGCGAACTTGAGACGGGGCTCGAGACCGTGATGCGCCTGGCCGCCGCTGCACGCGCCCGGGGGTTCGATCCGAGGACGGAGACCGAGATCCCGGTGGCAAGCGACCTCGCCGATCGCGTGGAAGCACTCCTTGGCTACCGGGGGATCGCGGCACGGATACGCGAGCTCGAACAGGAGATGTCCCGTGAGGAGGCGGCACTCCGGCTCGGTGACGATTTTACAGCACGAAAGTTCGGTGAGACCACGCCGGAGGAAGTCCTCGACCATGCCATCCGCGCGGCGATGGCACTCCTGACGGAAGGCGTGGTGGCCGCCCCGACGGAAGGGATTGCAAAGGTCGGTCTCGGGAAGAACGATGACGGGACGGATTACCTGAAGATCTACTACGCAGGACCTATCCGGAGCGCAGGCGGGACGGCACAGGCGCTCTCGGTGCTTGTGGGTGATTACGTCCGTCAGGCGCTCGGGATCAACCGCTACATCCCCCGTCCTGAGGAAGTGGAACGCTACATCGAGGAGATCCGGCAGTACAACAACATCATGAGTCTGCAGTATCTCCCGAGCGAGAAGGAGCTCCGGATGATCATCGAGAACTGTCCGGTCTGCATCGACGGCGAACCGACGGAGCAGCAAGAGGTGAGCG
>JBAYQF010000048.1:0-9187 GCA_041677325.1 Methanoculleus sp. | reverse complement strand
TAGATGAGCATGATCGCGTCGGAGCCGTAGGTGTGCTTGTAGTGGGCGAGAAGCGCGCCGCGGGGGGTGTTTTTATCGATGTAGGTATCGTCTCCGGTCTCCATCGTCACCATCGAAAGACCGAAGCATGCCAGGACAAATACGGCGGCGGCAATGCCGGCGACGACCCAGGTATGGTTGTTGATGGCTGCGGCGAGCCACTCGTAGGGACTTTTCATGTGCGCTCCTCCGGCATGCGCGCCCCGTACTCGCCGATGATCGCCACGGTCACCGCACGAGCGATCTCGCCATCACTCCTGCCGTTGTACTCGATCCCGTAGTCCCTCGCCATGCCCTGGAGTCTTGCAGGGTTGAGGATCCGGTAACCACGGCCATCTTCTTCGGTTTTAGCCGTTATCGTGAGAACGGATGAGAGCAGGGATGTTGCAGGCTCTTCGTCCATGGCGAGGCGGTGCAGCAGGGCTACGGCTTGCTGGCAGTCCGGCGGGGGAATGAATCCCGCTTCGATCCAGACCTGCCTGGTCTCTTCGAGATCCGGCTCACTGCAGAGCGGGTTGCTAGAGATATACCTCTTACGGGACGATCCCCGTGAACCCCGAACGGGTCTGGTGTTATGGGTGGTTGCGCAGTTCACATCTCTCCTCGTTATAAATGACTTTTCTGCTGGAGATAATGTTTTGAAGGACAGAATATGAACCTGCTGCAACTCTGGCCGGGACTGGAGGCAGGTTGTGGGTATTTGCAGGCCCGGTGCTTCGCCAGGATCCTTCACAATATCCCCGGAACCACATGTGTATCAGGTGAGGAAACCTGTGATACTCTTCTGGCAGGTGTCTGGATCACCCCCCATGAGAGGGTGGGTTACGGCTTTTCTGTGGATGGCAAAAAGTCCCGGATCGATCTCCTCTCCTCCCCTGACGGCATGAATCATCCGCCGCCCGGGAGGTATATCGGACAACGGGCGGTTTGGGCGGAGGTTCAGCCGCGCCCGAATTCCCGACCGTCTGTTGCGGCTGGATATGCCCTGGGGCATACTGATGATGATCTCTTCCAGCTCTCGGAGGTGGATACATCTGTTCATCTGCTCTCATCCCTCTTCCCGTGATGCCTTCCATCGGGGTACACATGCCCGACCGGAAGTTTTGGTATATTCCGCATGGGGCCGGCCTATGAGAGGTAGCCCTCCAGTAAAGGGCTGTTATGCGAGGAAGATTAAACCCTTTCTCGCCAATATATTCGTATCCTATCATAAGTCATAAGTGTGTTGCAACTAAATAGAGGTGCAATGACTGCCGAGATAGTTCCCGGGCTTCGCAGTATCGGGATGAACGAGTACGAGGCAAACGTCTATTCTACACTCGTAGGTCTGCAAAAAGCGACCGCGCGAGATATCCATGAGGTAAGCGGGGTTCCCCGGGGACGGATCTATGAGATCTTAAACGACCTGGCTCGCCGGGGTTTCATAGCGGTTGAGGAGGGATCGCCTACCTCCTACCACGTGCTTGACATCGATGTGGTCTTCGACCGGCTCAAAGAAGACTACATCCGCACCCTCGACGTGACCCGCGAAGCATTAAAAACCCTCTCGGTCAAACCGCATCTCCCCCCCGATTCGTTCTTCATCCTCAGGAGCGACTGGGCGATTGAGAATCATGTTTCCGCGCTTTTCCGGCGGGTAAAGAAGAGCATGGTGATCCTCTGCTACGACCCCGCTTTCCTTCGGAAGCACTATACGACCATCAAACCGCTCGAGCGTAAGATCGATCTCTACGTGGTCGTGCGGAAGAAAAAGGATTATGCCGGGATCAACCTCCCGATATACGAGGCCCGGGGAATTGTGCTCGATCTTCTTGAGTCTTCGCCTATGAACGAGTCTGTGATAGGTCTGAGGAAGGATGAATGTACGATACTGGTCGACGGCCGGGACTTCTTCGTCATCACCGCTACAGGCTCCGGGCGGCATGCGGTGGTTGGATCTGATATGCCGATCATCGGGTACATGCAGAAGACGATCGTCGAGCGGATTTCCTGATCGTGAAACGGCGGCCAGTTGGGCCAGGGGAGGGGGGCATGCTCTCCTGCGGTATCTTTCAACGATCACCTGCACCGCCTCCATGGTTAACTCTCGTTTGCGTTTTTCGGGGCATGGACTGCCCTTGCTTCATCGGAAGTCACCAGATCGACCGGAGCGCCGGGGTGGAGCGAGAGATATTTTTCAAGTTTCGGTGAAGGTGAAGAGCCCGAACGGCCGGGAGAATCGATGAGGATGTCGATATCTCTTGCCCCGGTCTGCTCGTATGGTGCGGCTGTTCCGTTGATACCGATCAGGGCACCGGGAACTGTGTAGATATTTCACTTTTGAGCCGTTACAGTGTTGTGAAGGCTACTTTCCGGGACGTACGGATACCGATATTCTGTCGAAGGGGTGCTGATGGATTGCTGCACGGGGAGGTGCCGGCTGACCGGGACTTACCCAGCACCGACCCCCTGCAAAACAGGTATCATCCTTTGTTGTTTGAGTACGTGATCCTGATCTCTGCGGTATCCCGCAGGAAGTTGACGCTCAGCACCTCGACTTCATAGACGTTCAGCCCCGTCCTTGTCCGGAGGTCGGCAAGCATCTCTTCCCGCCGCTCTCGCGGTATCAGGTCGATCTTTTCGTAGATCACATCCATCTGGTGTTGTTCCTTGTTGAATCCCCACGCCTTGTCGAGAACCCAGATCGTCAGGATGACGAGGACGTTTGCGACCAGCATCTCATCGTACCGAGCAAATCCCCAGAGGACCGAGTTCAGCACGGGGAGCGCAGCCATCACGAAGAGGTAGGTCATCTCGCGGATCGGGACTGTCTCCGTCCTGTAGCGCAGGATCGAGAAGAGAGCGAAAAGGCCGAAGCCTGCCCCTATCGAGAGCTCGATGCTGGTGAATAGCCCCATGATGAAGTAGATCACCGTGTTGAAGGCGAGGAACGTGAAGACGTAGTTGTTGCACCGACCTCCCGGGTAGTAGATGAACCGGACGATGACGAACGCGGCAAGGAAGTTGAAGATGAAGCCTGCGATGAAGAGAGGAAGATCGCCGGTCAGCATGGCTGGCGACCTCCTTGCGAGAGCCTGGCGATGAAGCGCAGGTTCGGTTTGAACCTGTTATGCTTCAGTTGACCGTGGAGCAACGAGACACCGACGCAGTACTTCGAGAAGGATCTCTCCTGGATACCCATCGAGCGCAGGGCTCGTTGTGCCGGGGAATTTTTTACGCTCTTCTCGCGCTTCACCTCACCGATGACAAGTCCGGGATACGAGATGTCCCGCTTCCCGTTGCCGAACTGCACGGCTGTGTCGAACGTGATACGCTCAGGGAACTCCGTCGAGACCAGGGTTGATCGTTCGTAGACTGTCCTGAGGACAGGGTGGAACTCCCGGCAGTCATAGGGAAAGGTCGCCTCAAGGAAACGCTCCTCCTCGGGCAGAAACTCGGCCGGCGGCCAGGATGTCTTTATCCGCTGCTTCTCGGTGGATCCTTTGTTGCTCTTCTTCTTCACCTCGAGGTAGGTCTCTCCTGATGTTTCGTAATGGCGCAACCGCAGTTTGTAGCGGTTGCCCTTCCCGTTGTGATGCTGGATGTAGGAGGTGAATGAATTATCGTCGTAGTACCGGGTCTCGTACCTGCCGATCTTGACATCGCGAACCTCCAGAACCCTGTACGAATCGGATATCGCCTGTATCAGCCTTTTACATTGTCCAACCGTCATCAGGTATTTGCTCTCAACCCGGTTCAGCAGCTGGGTCTTTCCCTCCGCCACCTCGGCAAGGGAGATGCTCTCGATATCCTGGACGGCTGACGGGAACCAACCGCTCTGGGAGCCGTCGAGATCGTTTTTTGCGCGGAAATCTGTCGTAGTTACTTCCATGGCGAATCGTTCTCAATTTATGATTGTCCTCTCAGTGGAGAGGTAGTCCATGACCGCATCGTGACGGTCGTAGACATGTTCGATCAACGCATCAAGGGAGGTGTCGAAGGCTTCGGCGTTCTTCAGGTGTGTGTAGCCTGCCTGTTCTCCGTCGGGGCCGGTCACGTACGGCTCGATCAGGGTATGGTAATACCGGTAGACCTCTTCCATCTTAGTCGGTTCAAACGACGTCGTCACGACCATCTCCAGGTACTCCTGGTACTGCGCATAGTACACCGGGTCGTCTGCCAGGTAGCGTATCAGCGGCCAGTTCTCCCCGACATCTCCAAGATCAAGTGAGGGTGTCCTGCCCATGCCGCCGCCAAACCCCGCGGCCGGGTTCATCCCGATCCGGTTCCTCGGTTCGTCGCCGCCTGCTGGAATCTGGCGGTCAAACTCCCGTGCAGGACCCATCCAGGAGCCGTTCATCTGTAAGGCGTCTCCACCTGCCGGGATCGGGCGGCCGAATTCCCGTGCCGGATCCGTCGAGGGACCGTTCATCTGTGGGGCACCGTCTGCCGGGAGATCGCCCCGGTTGCCAGCACCACCCATGCTGCCGTTGAGGGCGAAGTTGTTGTCCCAGGGGATCCAGACGATTCTGCCGTCGGTGGGATCGGTATACAGGTAGAAGTTCCTGCTGTTGCCCCCGTACGTGTCCCAGTTCTGGATGACGGTGTTCGTTGCAAGCCAGCGGAGGAACTCATCGACGTCCAGTACGGTCTCGAGTTCGCTCCTCCACGCCTCCGGGTCGGTCGTCCGGGTCTCCGAATTCAGGACGGTGTAAAGTGTCTCGACGTCGGTCCAGTCTCCGCCACCTTTTTTGTTGGTCTTCTTCTCGAAACTTGCCGTATCGAACGTACCGCGGGCAAACGTCGCCCCGGTGCCTTCAGGTTTATAGACGTTGCCGGAATCGTCCTCGAACTGGGTCTTGATCACCGTGTCCTCGACGCTCTCGATCATCGTGTAGAGCCCGAAATAGATCGGCCCCTCTCCATAATCGAGATAGACCCGGTAGAACGCGGTGTGCGGTGCAGGGACTCCGGACTCCCGGAAGATAGACGGAACGATCATGTCCCGCATCAGTGAATTGTCGGTGTAGCCGCTCTGCAGGTTGAGTTCGTCGAACCCGTAGAACCGCTGGTTCTTGATCGCGGGATTCTCATCCTCGAATTTATCGAAGTTGAGCTTGAACGAGATCTTGTACGACCCTTCCTTCCATGTACTTCCAAGGGACATCTGGCCCTTGAACCGGATACCGACGTCTGTCCAGATCTGATCCTCAAACGAGACGTCTGCAGGAACGTAGACCGGGTTGATATCGGAGGAGCCTCCCATGCCCCGGCCTGCGCCGGGCTGCGCGTTGTCCCGGGCTCCCGGCACGGCGGGCATGCCTACGGAGGTGCTCCCGCCGAATTCCCCGTAAAGTTCGGTCATGTTGTCAAGCATCTTCTGCCAGTTTTCCGGGGCGATGGTGATGGTCATCATGTTGACCCGATCATCAGGAAACACCACAGAGTAGTTCGGGTCCGCGCTGCTGCTGTGTGAGGGGTTGGCCTGGATGTCACTGATATCCGGGGTCGTACCGCTGCCTTTCTCGGCATCTGGAGCAGCAGTGCAGCCGCAACAGACGGTGAGAATCGCTGCGATGAGGGCCACGGATGCAAATCCCGCCGGCCTCCTTCGTATCACATTGCGTATGGTCGATGCAATAGGTTGCATATGTCTGTAAATTTAGACATAATGTTAATAATACTTTACTTATTGTACGTGATCGTTTCCTGATATAGAGTACCGACAACAGGAATGGCTTCCGCTCCGACCAGCATCCGAGAGCGGGACGGGGGGCCGAAAAGAGGGGGTGTCCGTCATGCAATCTTGATGACGACACGTTCGGGATCGGAGATATTGTCGTTGAAGTCCTCTGCACAAAGACCGTACGAATAGGCGCCGGGGGGCATCATCCCGTAGGAGAGCCGGGTCTCCGGGCTCACCGTTATCGTCCCGATCTCTATGATGGTCGTCTCGTCGGAAGACTCGTCGTAAACCAATGAGTACGTCGTCAGGATATCGCCGGGCAGAAGACTGTCATCGGTCCAGCCGATTGCCTCCGTATATGCGCCGTCTTCATCGATCTCGAACGGTTCGACGGTGATCTCGCTTGCATGACTGACCGGATCGATGTAGACCTGCAGGACAGCCCTGGCGGTTGTGCCGTTGCGGGTTACCTCAACCAGCGAGTAGTATATCTCCCTGGAGTCCCCGGACCTGCCCTCATACGAAAGGAGGATCGGTACCCGGGCCCCATCGCCCGTTTGCATGCAATACCATTCTCCGTTCCAACCCTCTACCCCAAAATGCCCCTCGTTATCGGGCAGGGTCGGCACCTCTCCTATCGGCATGGGCTCTCCCTCTGTTTCGATGTAGTAGGTGAGCATGACCTCCGCAACGCCGAGATTGTCGGAGACCGAAAATGTCAGGGCATCTTCGTTTCTGGTCAGAACCGGGTTTTCGTGGTCCCCTGATTTCATTTCTACGTAGGAGTCGAAGAATGCATCCCATCCCGGAGAGACGGTTGCGGCGCTCCGGTACTCCTCGAGCGTATCGTTCGTGATATATCTCGGCGAGGCTATCGCGATGCCGTCTGCCCTTGAGAGGAACTCATCGTGCCGTGAATACAGCACGAACGCATCGAGCGCTCCAAGAAGCCGGTCGGCCTCTGTCGTGGCGGTCGGGATATTCTCGCGGAGATGGAGGGCAAAGTCGGTCAGATCGATGGAGAACTGCACCCTTTCGGATGGAATATAGAGGAATGCCTGGGAGTACCAGAACGATTGGCCGACCTCCTCGAAGTTGCCGGCCTCGATCTCCTCCCGGAGAACGACGCCGGTCTCGTCGAGAGCCGCAAGAAGGGCACCGGTCTTCCCGAGATCGAGGAGTGCCAGAGTCTTCTGGGAGTCATCCGGGTTTTCCATATACGAGTCGACTGTCAGTTTTCCGAATGCTTCGGGCGACATGCCCGGTCTCTCTGAGAGTTCGCGTGCAAGCGGTGCGTAATCCCAGCCGCTTCCGGGTTCGAGGTTTTCGGAGGCGACGAGGAGTTTGGCATACGGTTCGAGTACGGCTGCCACTTCGATCATGGACATCAGACAGGCATCGAATCCTATAAGGTCGTATCTCTCTCCATTCCGTGAAAAGGCGACCTTCATCTCGTCGAGCGTCAGCGTATCGTCCCAGACCTCGTCGTGACCGTAACCCTGGTATCCGCTGCCGTGATCCCAGAAGACCAGGTACCGCTGTTCGTAACCTTCTATCTCGTTCACGTAGGCAAGGAACCTGGCAAGCGTCTCGGGGTCGCCCATGTTGGCATCGGGAAACTGCTCGCGAAATAGTTCTTCGTTCCCTATGATCCCATCGGCGGCGTCCTGCTCCAGCTCCACGATCGAGGCGATCCGCATCCCGCGCCACCCCTCTTTCTCCGCTCCGCCGTACCCGACCACGACGAAACACTCCTCCGGCTGGGCGGAGAACCCCGATACCAGCTCCATGATATTGGCGGTTCCCTCTTCTTCCTCGCTCTCAAGATTCGATCCGACCATATAAATGGCCAGAAGTGTGTTCTTACCACTATCGGCAAGTGCTTCCGCGGTTGTATTGCCGGCATTTTCGGTCTCATCCCCCCCGGCAAGACAGCCTGCAGAACCGGCGAGCACCGCCAGGAGCAGGATCGCAAAACAGAGCGCGATATCGAACAATTCTTTTGAATGGGGCTCTTTCATAGAATAAAAATTCATTTGGTGGAGAGATAAGCCTTGTTGTTCCTGGCTTGCGGTGAAAAATCTTTCTCTGCCGTTGAAGATATTTCCGGACGCGGCGGACCCCGGCAGGTATCTCTTCGTAGGTCTTCCTTACGTGATAACCCTTTCAGGCCTCCGGGGGTGATACAGCCGTTCGGCTGTCGTTTTATGGCACTTTGCCCCTCGTTCACGGACGTCTCCCCTCTGTCCGCCCGGAATACGGACTACACAGCCTCGGGTTGACGCCGAAGTCCAGCTGTGCATCGCTACGGAGCTTCCGGGATGGAACTGCAAGAACCCCTTCCCGGGGTTTCATGGCTGCTGATGCCTCACCCGAGGGGCGTTCATGGGCTGCCTCGATCCGGCGACGGTTGAAGGGGAGGGGATAGAGCCGCCCCGTCTCCTCCCTGCCCTCTCGTTATGGGTTTTCTGGGTTCGCGACCCGCCCTGCAAAGAGGATCGTGCCCGAGTCTTCCTCGACGATGAGGAAGATGAACGGATGGTCCGCCCGGAAGACGGGTGTGGTATCCCCACCGGGCGCGCTCTTCAGGTTCATGACGACCCCGGTCGCTGCCGCAGCCTCGGCCCCCTCTTCGCTCACATCGACGAACGCCTTATGGACGACCTCGCTGATGAAGAGCATATCCGTGCCGTCCATCCCCGAGAAGTCGGCATCGGGAGAGAACGCCGTCGGCATTCCCATCGCCGCAAGCGTTCCAAGGAGATGGTACTCCGTCTCAACCGTGAACTTCGGGAAGACGACCCTGACGCGCCGATCGGTCAGGGAATCCCTGATCCCGGCGAGCGTCCCGGGGTCGAGCGCCTCCTCCGCCGCCGTCAGGTTGTCCTCCCGCGGGAGGAGGACGAGCATCGAGAGTTCCGTCCCGCTCCCGTGCGCGTACGGCATCCTGAGCGCCTGGAGCGTTTCGGTCTCCGCGTACCTGTAGATTGCATCCTCGTCGGTCCGGTGCATCATCGGAACCCGTACAGTCTTACCCGGAGCAACCCGGAACTCTTCCTCGGTCGTCTCGGCTGGATCGAACTGCTTGACCCAGGTCCCCTTGAAGTAGATCGCGTTCGTGATCACGAGCCGGGTCATGGGATCGATCGAATCCGCCGGGAGGAGATCGCGGATCTTATCTTCGGTCTTCTCCTCTACCCATCGGTTAATGGCCGCACGCGATCCCTCGGGATTGGTGATGAAGTCGAGGCCCGTCGCGTTTGCCCCGTACCACCTCTCCGCCGTATCGACGTACTCGGGGAGGAATGTATGGGTCTTCTCCGCCCAGAGGGCGTTTGCGGTGCGGAGGGTATAGATCTTATCCCCGCAGTTCAGAGCGGCATCGAGCCCGGCAAACCCGGACCGTCGGAGGGTCTCGTTTGTCGGGAGGTGGAGCACCGACTCGATCTCATCGGCGGTCGTGCCGCGGGCGCCTTCATAGGT
>JBAYQF010000047.1:0-9305 GCA_041677325.1 Methanoculleus sp. | reverse complement strand
GACCGACCCGCTCTTGAGGTCGGCGTAGCTGACGGTTGCAAGCGACGGCCGGTCGCGCCGGGGCGTGCCGTAATCGATGATGCTCGTCATGATCTCCTCGTCCCGCACAGCAGTGCTCCTGACGATCCCGGTATCGAGCACCGGTATGGGTACGCCGATGCCGAGGTAGAGCGTCACCCCGTAGCCGTTCATGACCGCTGCCCGCAGAAACTCCTGGCGCATCTGCTTCATGTCCCCGGTCACCATCAGGGTTCCAAACCCGCCCCCGGCGGAGTGTTGTGTCCCCTCGCCGACGATCATACCTTCGCCGCCGGCAAGGAAGATCGGGACGCCGCTCCCGATGACCCGGAAACCGGGATCGTTCGCGAGCGGGGAGAGGGTTCCCGCACCGGAGTAGGTGACGTTCCCGCACCGCGGGAGGAGGGTGCCCATGTAGGTGTTGAGCGCCCGGTCGGTGGAGTTCGAGGCCGCGTTGTAGCGCTGGTAGGAATTTCTCGGGTTCAACATGATCGCCTGGTTCATGTCATCGAGCAGGAGCTCCGTTGTTATGCTCCGGCGCGGGTAGCAGTCGGTCCCGCGGGAGGTCGCCCGCAGTTCGACGGTGCTTCCCGAGACGAGTTCTTCGAGGACATGAGCGCCGCCGTAAAGACGGTCCTTGGTATTGGCTTCCTCCGTTGCGCCGAGGTAGGCGTCGACCGCCGCAATTCCGGCGTAGGCCTCCACATCGTTCAACCAGACGCGTTCCATCCGGATGGGGGGGTCGGCGTGCCCGAAGTTGAAGAAGGCACCAGAAGAGCACATTGCTCCGAACGTCCCGGTCGTGACGACGTCGACCTCCGCCAGTGCCCCTTCCTCTCCGAGTTCGTCGACGATGCCCGGCATCTCGTCGGCGGTAACAACACGTGCAGTACCGTCGCGTATCCGGGCATTGATGAGATCGAGGGACTTTTCCATGAACGTATATTCATTCTGGAATATTTATAGGTGTTGATTATTACTTTTAGTAATATTTTGCCGGGGTGTGAGCCGGGCTGGAGGGGGTCGGAATCCCTGAAAAAAAGTGTGAATTTTCTCTGATCAGTCTCGCCTGTGCAACGTAACGAGGAGCCCGAGGACTCCGAGCGCACCTATCACGGCGAAGGGCGCCATGCCCGCGCGGGGAGCCTGGGTCGGCGCGGGAGAGAGCGAAGCCGAGGCCGAAGCGGTGCTTCCGGCACCGACCTGGACGGTGGTCGCCCAGTCGCCATACCCCTCGAGCGCCACCATGACTGCATGAGAACCGGCGGGGATTCCATCGATGGTCAGCGGAGTGATACCCTTATAGGCGTTGTCGATGTAGACCTCGGCCCCTGACGGCGAGGAGGCGACTGCAATCGAGCCCGTTGTCACCGTCTGGCTGCCGGGCCGGAGTGTCGCGGTGACATGGCTCGTGGTCGCCACGCTGACACCGACCGATGTCGTGTAGTCCTGGTAGCCGGAGAGGGCGACCCTCACCGTGTGGGAGCCGGCCCTGACGCTTGAGATCGTGAAGACTCCCGACGAGGGTGTCTTACCCTGGTACTTGTCGTCGAGGAAGACATCCGCACCTGCCGGGTAGGAGATCACGCTGATCGCTCCTGTGGTCTCGGAGGGGATGGAGGTGAGCCGGGCATCGACGTAACTCGTCACGCCGGAGGTTACGGATATGGTCGTTTTCCAGTCATAGTAGTCGGCGAGGTCGAGTTCGATGGTATGTTTCTTTACCGGGACACTGGAGAGCAGCAGGGGTGTCCTGCCCTTGTAGATCCCGTCCATGTAGACATACGCGCCGGAAGGGCTGGAAGTGACCTTGATAGCCCCGTACTGCTCTATTGGGGTCAGGGTGAACTGGATGTTCGACTGCTGCCCAGCCCTGACCGTGACGGTGCTCATATCAGACCGGTAGCCGGAGCGTTCGGCTTCAAGGGTGTATGTACCGGGGGAGAGATCCCCGATCGTGACCGGTGCCGTGCCCCGGTAGTTTCCGTTCAGGTAGATCGCTGCGCCTGAGGGGCTCGACGTGACATAGATTGAACCGGCAGTCTCGACCGGCTGCAACGTCGTGTAGACGTTTCTGGTCTCGCCCGCAGCAGGGGTCGACGGCAGGCTGGCGGAGTAGGTGTGGTAGCCGCTCTTCTCAACCCGAACGGTGTTGTAGGGCGTTCCGGTGGTGTAGACCGGGACGTCGAGCGATCCTCCATAGGTAGTACCCCGGTAACTGCCGTCAAAGTAGACGTCGGCACCGTCGATGTTGCAGTGGATGCGGTACCACGCTTCGTCTCCCCCGATCAGTGCGGATGCGGCAGGGATGCCGGCGCAGAGAACGAGGAGCGTCATTCCAACAATAAGAGATTTGAACATGTTCTGCCTCCGAAAGGTGATGATCGTCTCTCGGCTTTTTTGAAGATAACTATTTCTATTCGATATACTCCGAATCCTCCGCCTGTATATGATAATGGTTCGTTTATTCATGGATTATACTCTGGACTCCCCGGAACGTGAAAATTTATTCGTCGGGAGCGCCCGGACCGGCGGCGCTCTCGTCCATCCTTTTATCCGGTGAGAACCATACGAGGTACTGTATGGATATCGAGAGGTTCATCGCTGCGATGGAACAGGTCGCCCCGCCCATGCTGGCCGAAGAATACGATGCCGGGAGGATCGGCCTCATCGTCGAGGGAAAAAAGGAGATCGAGACCGTCTGCTGTGCGCTCGATGCCACGGAGAAGGTGGTGGATGCCGCTGTTCGTGCCGGTGCCGATATGCTGGTCGTCCATCACACCCCTCTCTGGAATCCGGTCACGACGATCCGGGGGCCGACATCCCGCCTGCTCCGGGAGCTCCTCTCCGCCGGCATGAACCTCTACGTCATGCACACGAACTTCGATCATGCCGAGGGCGGTGTCAACGATATCCTCGCGGACCGGCTCGGTCTTCTCGCAACGGAGCGGATGACCGCCGGCCTCGTCGGGGACTGTTCCCTTGACCCGGAAGAGATCGCCCGCCGGGTCCCGGGTGGAGGGATACGGGTCTACGGGGAAGTGGACACGATCCGGCGTCTTGCAGTTGTCGGAGGGAGCGGGTTTGATCCCGACCTCATCCGGGAGGCCGCCGGTCTCGGTGCGGCGGCGTTCCTCTCGGCGGAACTCAAGCACAACGTGGCCCGTGCATCACCCATTCCCTGTCTTGAAGCCACCCATTACGCGCTCGAGGCGCCGGCCATGGAGTCTCTTGCGTCACGCATGGGGTGGCATTATATCCCTGATCCGCCACACGTAGTGATAATTCCATGAGTGGTCTCTGGCAGAAGATCGAGCGCGACCGGGCACTGACGGAGGAGTTTCGCACCTATATCGAGCGCGTATACGGCGAACGGGGGAAAAAAGCGCTTGAAGCCGTAGATTCAGGGCAGGTGAAGCGCTACCTCGACTTCTTCGTCGTTGTGGGCAGAAACGACGAGTACATCATTGAAGGCGACTTCTGCACCTGCAGTGATTTCCTCTTCCGGGGACGCGAATGCTGGCATATCCTTGCAGTACGCATCGCTGAGCGGACAGGATCGTACGAATCCTACGATCTCTGGTACCAGGACACCTGGAAAACGTGAACAATCCGCACAAACAACTATATCCGTCACAATCATACCATTTTATGCTGCGTGATTTTCAATGCTCGAGGAAGAATATACGCTCGATTATTTCAGGTCAGAAGGGTTTGAGCGCAAGATCTGCAAGAGCTGCGGGTCGGCCTTCTGGACCCGGGACCCCGAACAGGAGTTCTGCGGCGACGCCCCGTGCGTGACGTACAACTTCATCGGCAACCCGGTCTTCAAACCTCACACCGTCGATGAGATGCGGGAGGCGTTCCTCTCGTTTTTCGAGCGGCACGGTCATACCCGCCTCGAACGATATCCTGTAGCCGCCCGGTGGAGAGACGATATCTATCTTACCATAGCATCCATCGCCGATTTCCAGCCGTTCGTCACGAGCGGGGTCGTTCCCCCGCCGGCAAACCCGCTGACGATATCCCAGCCCTGTATCCGCTTGAACGATCTCGACTCGGTCGGGAGGTCGGGGCGCCACCTGACCCTTTTTGAGATGATGGCGCATCACGCCTTCAATACCCCCGAAGAGCAGATCTACTGGAAGGATGAGACGGTCGCCCTCTGCGACGAGTTCATCGTCTCCATCGGCGGCGATCCCACCCGGGTCAGCTACAAGGAGCACCCCTGGTACGGCGGCGGGAACGCCGGGGCATCCGTCGAGGTGCTCATCGGCGGCCTTGAGGTTGCAACGCTGGTCTTCATGAACCTCGGGCGGCAGAAGACCGACCAGCCGCCTGTCGATGTGGATGGGGTTCCATACTACCCCATGCGCCTGAAGATCGTCGATACCGGCTACGGCCTTGAGAGGTTTGTCTGGGCATCAAAGGGTTCGCCGACGATCTACGACGCGGTCTTCCCGGAGATGGTGAGCCGCCTGATGCGGTCCGCCCACCTCGAGGACCTCCTCGATAACCCGGAGTTCACGAAGATCATGGGGCTCAGCGCCCGGTTCGCCGGAGTGATGGATATCTCCGGGACGAACCTCTACAACCTTCGGAAAAAGGTTGCCGATGCGATCAACGTGCCTGTTGACCGGCTTGAACGGATCATCGCCCCGATCGAGAAGGTCTACTCGATCGCCGACCATACCCGCTGTCTTGCCTACATGCTCGGGGACTGTATCGTCCCCTCAAACGTTCGCGAGGGCTACCTTGCACGACTCGTGCTTCGCCGGACGCTCCGGATGATGAACGATCTCTCGATGGACGATGATCTTGCAGACCTGATCGAGGCACAGATGCAGACTGTAGGGGCCGAGAACTTCGAGCAGGATGTGGATGTGGTCAGGGGGATCGTAGAGAGCGAAGAGACAAGATATGCGCATACCCTCGAACGCGGGACCCGGATCGTCCAGAAGATTGCCCGGAACTACCGGGCAAAGAGTTCCCGTGTTCCTCTTGCGGAGGTCATCACCCTCTACGACTCGCACGGCATCCCGCCCGAGATGGTGAAGGAGGTCACCGCCGCCGAAGGCGCCGTCGTGGAGATCCCCGACAACTTCTACTCGCTGATCGCCGATATCCACTCTGAGGCACAGAAAGAGGCGGAAGCGGAGGATCCGCTCGCCCCCTACCGCGAGCGGGCGGAGACCCTGCCCCCGACGAAGAAACTCTTCTACGAGCTGCCGTGCGAGGTCGAGTTCGATGCGATGGTGCTCGATTACTTCGACGGTATGGTGGTGCTCGACCAGACCCTCTTCTACCCGGAAGGCGGCGGCCAGCCGTCCGATACCGGAACCCTGGTGACGTCGGAGAGCATGGTGCGGGTGGAGGAGGTCGTGAAACTCAGCGAGGTGATCCTCCACCGGGTAACGGGAGGCCCCCTGAAGCGCGGCGATCGGGTGAAGGGTATGGTGGACGAGGAGCGGCGTTTGTCGCTGATGCGCCACCACACGGGGACCCACGTCCTCCTGCACGCTGCAAAGAAGGTGCTCGGCGCCCACGTACACCAGGCGGGCGCCCAGAAGGGAAGTGAGGCGTCTCGCCTGGATATCCGGCACTACAGGCATATTACGCTCGATGAACTCAAGAGGATCGAGATCGAGGCGAACCGGCTGGTCATGGCCGATACGCCTGTCTATATCCACATCGAGGAGCGAACAAAGGCCGAACAGAAGTACGGGTTCGGTCTCTACCAGGGCGGTGTCCCGCCGGGCAAGGAGATCAGGACGGTGCAGGTCGGTGCCGACGTGCAGGCATGCGCAGGAACGCATGTCCGGACGACCGGCGAGATAGGGCCGATCCGGATCATCAACGTCGAGCATATCCAGGACGGCGTCGAACGGCTGGTCTTTGCGGCCGGTATCGCCGCCGTGTATGCCGCACAGCACCAGGCCGATCTCCTCCAGGAGTCCGCCGATGTGGTAAGCGTCCAGCCCGAGAACCTGCCGTCGACGGTAATGCGCTTCTTCTCGGAGTGGAAGGAACAGAAGAAGGAGATCGAACGCCTCCAGAAGAAGGTGGTGGATCTCGAGATGCAGAATCTCGACGGCGAGATGGTGGACGGTGTCCGGATCGTTGTCAGAACACTCAATGCAACCCATAAGGAACTCGTTGCGCTCGCCATGACCGTCGCCGACGAGGGCGGCGTGGCGCTCTTTGCGTCGGCGGACGGAGCCGTGAAGGTGGTGGCGACATCAGGCGCCCCGGCGGTGAATGCCGTTGATATCGTGCGGGAGGTCTGCGGCATCCTCGGCGGGAAGGGCGGCGGAAAGCCGAACCTTGCGCAGGGTGCGGGCCCGGATCTCTCCCGGCTCGATGAGGCGCTCGAGCGCGGGCGCAGCAGGATCATAGAAGCACTCCATGGCGAATGATGTTGTAGTACTCCAGCCGGGCGATGAGCGGGCACAGAAGATCGCCCGGGCGATGGCAAGCCAGACGGCAAACGCGATCATCCAGGCCTTCGGCAGCGAGCCGCTGACATCGTCGGAGGTCGCCCGGCGGATGGAGATTCCCATCACCACCGCATCGTATCACATCGAGAACCTTCTCGATGCCGGGCTTATCGAGGTTATGGAGATCCGGTGGAGCGAGAAAGGGCGCGAGGTGAAGGTCTACGGCCTTGCAAACCAGGTTCTCATCATCGCATCGCCGGCAAGCGATCTCCGTTCAGTACTCCAGAAATACGCGATGCTCTTCGGGATTGTCATTCTCGCAAGTGTCGGGCTCTGGTCAATCCTCCCGATGCTGTTGCCTTCCAACGACGTTATGCCCGTCCCGAGGTTGATGAGCGAGAGCAGGGAGAGTCATGCCGGCATCACCGGGGAGGATCCTTCGATCCTCCAGTCTTCAGGTCTTGAGGGGGCGGGCATGGCGCTGCCCATCCACGATCTCGTGATGGGTTTCTTCTTCGGCGCCTGCGCGGTGTTGTTTGCGCTGCTGATCTATGAGATCTACTTCTGGTGGCGCACATCTCCGGGCCAGCAAGCGGAAAAAGAGCAGGAATAACAGAAAAAGAGTCAGGTAGGACGGGTTTGAGGGATCTTTACCGCCGCCCCCCTGCAACCCCCGCTTGCGGTTGTTTTCCCGTTCCTGCTTCGACTTTTGCCCCGCATCGCGGGCAACGTGTCTTCTTCGGGTTGAGCTCCGCCCCACAGCTGTAGCATTTCGGCATGGTATATCACCACACTGTGCCAGATTGGGGCCTGACACCATAAGGCTATCTCATGGTGTTCCGGCCATGGTCATGGCTGCAGGATAAAATCATCCGGGAATACAGGCCAGGATCATCCTGCAACACCTGTTCCTCCGTATGGGCGGGATCTGATCCACGGTTGGTTCAGGATCGCCGGGAGGATGAGGATCATCCGGTGATATTCGGGGTGCTCCAACCCCTCCCGGGATCTCCGTGGTATATCACCCGGTCACCCTGTTTATTCTCACCCATATCTACAAATATCCGATTTACGGAATTTTTCGCGCCCGACATATATTTTAGTATGGATAATAATATATCACCAGCCCGTCAACCATAATCCATGCTCGGTGCCGTCCCCGGTGTTGACCCGGAGTTCTTTTCCCTGGTCATTATCCCGATCTTCATCTTTCTCGCGCGCATCTGCGACGTCACCATCGGGACGATGCGGATCATCTTTGTAGCCCGGGGGATGAAGATGGTCGCTCCCATCCTCGGTTTTGTCGAGGTTTTTATCTGGATCATCGCCGTTGGCCAGATATTTCAGAACCTCACGAACCCTCTCAACTACTTCGCCTATGCGGCGGGGTTCGCCACCGGGAATTACATCGGGATGCTCGTCGAGGAGCGGTTGGCGATGGGGCTTGCGATCATCCGGATCATCACCCAGCGCGACTCCACGAACCTCATCGACTACCTCCGGGCCGCAGGCTACGGGGTGACTGTCCTCGATGCCCACGGCAAACAGGGGCCGGGCAAGGTGATCTTCTCGGTGGTCAAGCGCAAGAACATCCGCGATGTCGAGAACGCCATCCATGAGTTCAACCCCAAGGCGTTCTACTCGATCGAGGATATCCGGCGGGCGGCGGAAGGAACGTTCCCGGTAAGCCTCCCCGGCCCGACGCCGTTCTCCTTTGGAAGGGTCATCCGGCGGGATAAGTGATCCCGTGTGCATGTGACCGGAACATAGGATGTGTTTCCTGTGTTCTCCGCGCCCCCGCCGCCATATGGTCAGGGGATGGGTTGGTCTTGCCGGTGATGCAACAGCATCCTCTTGGAGCGGATGATCCCGCGCTCCACCCGGGATAGGAGTAAAGGCGTCAGGCTACAGAAGGAGGGAGAGAGGTCGTTACACACCCTTCCACTTCTGTCCGGACTTGACCGGGACTACATAGGGTGCCGGAAGATCCTGTTTTACCACCGCCTCGATCCCATAGACGCTCCTGAGCATCCCGGGCGTCAGGACATCCCCCGGTTCCCCGTAACTGTAGACCCGTCCGGCCTTCATGACGAGCAGGCGATGGCAGTAGATGGCCGCAAGATTGAGGTCGTGGAGTGCAATGACGATTGCAAGTCCCTTCTCCTCGGCAAGATTGCAGAGAACTTCCATGGCTGCCATCTGGTGGTGGAGGTCGAGATTGCTCGTAGGTTCATCAAGAAGGATCGCTCCGGTTTCCTGGACAAGCGCCCGGGCGATCATCACCCGCTGGCGTTCGCCGCCGGAGAGCTCGCGAACCTTTCTGAGCGCAAGTCCACCGAGGTCGAGGAGATCAAGAGCCTCAATCACCCTCTCTTCGTCGGTGGGGCTGACCGTCCAGTTCAGGTATGGACGGCGCCCCATCAGGATGGTCTCAAAGACCGTCGACGTCGTCTGGTTCCCGACGGACTGCGGCACATAGGCCAGCGCCCGCGCAACCTCGCGGCGGTGCATCGTCCCGAGGTCAACACCTTCGAGCATCACCCTGCCCCCGTCTGAAGAGAGCATACCGTCGATGCACCGAATGAGCGTCGTCTTCCCGCACCCGTTCGGCCCGACAAGCCCGAGAACCTCGCCCGCATCGACCGAGAAGGTGATCTCATGGAGCACCTGACGGTCGGAGTAAGAGAATGAGAGATCTTCAACCGAGATCCGGGGCATCAAGCATTCCTCCGGTGCATGAAGAGATAGATGAAGAACGGCACGCCGAGGAACGCGGTCACGATCCCGACCGGGATGATCTGCGGCGCAAGGACGCTCCGCGCGATACTATCGGCAGAGAGGAGGAGAAGG